>CANRAJ010000001.1 GCA_947628545.1 uncultured Bacilli bacterium
TTTTGACTTTCTTTGGGGTAAGGGGAAGTCTGCCCTTTTTTACTTAATTTTATAAAATAAATTTCATTTTTCTTTTCAGACTACATCACCTATTTAAGATTATAACTTATAAGGTGATTTTAGACAAGAAAAAAATGCCTTAAAGGCACCTTATTTTATATCCATTCCTTGACAAACCGTTCCAATATTGCCAATCGCGTCTCCTTCTTTGATATCATTACCAATAATAGATACTTGATTTTGACCCGTTGCTTTATCTAAGCCCACACCATTAGCCATATATTTTTGATTAGTTAAATACACTTGATATAAATAATTTGTTTGATTTCCAACCTTAGGTTTTATAACAACAAAACCATCATATTTTGAAACATCACCTTTCCAATAACCATCCGCTAAAGTATTCGTAGAAACACATAAACCTTGAGATGGAATAATTAAATCAGAAGTTAATGCTTCGGTTACGACATAACTTTGGGCTGCTTCAATAACTGCATTGGCTTCAATGGCAAAGGCATTTTTTCGAGCGATTGTCATTTGTGGTAAAACGGCTTGAACTGCTAGCAACATAACGATAGCAAGTACAACGATCACGGCTAGTAATTCGACTAAAGTAAACCCACGTACAATATTTTCCTTTTCTTCAATATCACATTTTGTGTCCATTATCAACACTCCCTATGATTAAATAATACTACAAATGTTTTTTATAGTCAATAAGTTATTTGAGAACATCCAACACCGAAGAAATGATATCAATATTGTCAATCGCACTAACAATTTTATCACTCGTTCGTTCTTTATATTTAACTTTCATATCTTGCACAAATTGGGGATAATTTTTCACACCCCGATTTAAATCTTTAAAGTACCAGGAGTTTTGTTTTAAATAATTATATTCTTTTTCGTTTTCTCGAAAGGCGATAATATTAGGTAACTGCATTTTTTAGTCCTCAAAAAACTTATTTAAGGGCCGCGGCGAAGCCGGTCCTTTATTTAAACTGGTCAATTCGGCAGCAGCATCCGGTTTTTTGGTGGCAAAATCTTGCACTAAATCTAAGGCCTTTTGCGCCGTATTAATATGATTCTTAATGGAATTCATATCAACTTTTTTTACCATATTACTAATTTTACTTAAACCATCCGTTAAATTAGTAGCCCGATCGGTAGTATATTTATCCCAAACACTACTTTCGGCCCCATATAAATCATATAATTCGAAAAACTTTTGCCATGTCATTTGGCCATTTTCCACATAATTTGCCAGTTGCGGTCTTTCTTTAATAAATTCTCGAAATGCTTCTTTTTTATTCATCAAAAAATCACCTATTAAATTTTATGAATCTAATAAGTGATTTTATCCTAAATTTTAAAACTTTGTTCAAAATCCGCAAAAGTTAATTGTTCTTCTTTGCCAATGGGTTCTTTTGCTTCAGTTTTTTCCTTCGATTTCGCAAAGGTTACTAATTCACATTTTTTGGCAAAATCATCATATTTTGTTTTGCCCAAAGAGCTACCGGTACTTGCAAGATCCATAATCGGAATATCACTATTTTTAATTTCCGTTAGATCTGTATCGGCTTTAGCCAAGTTTAAATCTTTACTATCGGTTAAGTAAGCCCTAAATATTTTATAATCTTTGGTTTTAGCTTTTTTAAATAACATATTACCCTTCTTGGCTCGACTTAAACTAGTTAATTCGGTTAATTTAAGTCGTTTTGCTGTTTGTAAATTTGTAAAGATATTTAAATATTCGTGACTATTTTTAAGGGTGCTTGCAAAAATAACCTCATCATCTTTTAAGTTGATGGCTTTAACCCCACTGGCTTTAGGACCAACAACTGGAACCTCACTATTTTGATATTTTAAATAATAACCATTCTTGGTAACTAATAAGACCTCTTTTTTCGCCATCGTAGCATTAATAACCTCATCGCCTGCTTTTAATTTAAAAGCCATCATTGGTTTGGAATACCGACTGACCTCTAAAGAAGCCAAGGCAACTTGTTTAATCATTCCGCCTTTAGTAAATAACACAATATTTTCTTGTTTTTCTTTTAAGATTAAACTAGCCACAATCCGTTCTTCTTCTTTAATTAAAATCGTATTACTAATATGTTTACCTAATTCTTTCCATTTACTTTCCGGAATTTTATGCACCGGCACAAATAAATAATTACCTAAATTAGTAAACAAAAGTAAATTATCAAGCGTACTAACTTCGTATAGACTCGTAATATAATCTCCGGGTTTTAAAGTTGTTTCTTCATTTTCATTGGCTTTATAGCTTTTTAGACTAACTCGTTTAACATAGCCCTCATGAGTTACCACAACAATCACTTGTTCATCACTAATCATTTCTTTTAAATCAACTTTAATTTCTGTTATTTCATCTTTGATTTCGGTTAATCTTGGCGTTGCATATTTTTTCTTAATTTCTCGAAGTTCTTCTTTCATGACTAGTTTTAATTTGTTTTCATCACTTAGGATGGCTTGACAATTAGCAATTTTTTCTTTTAAACTGGCCGCTTCTTCTTCCAAAATAGCAATATCCGTATTGGATAACCGGTAAAGTTGTAATGTGACAATGGCTTCGGCTTGTTCGATGGTAAACCCAAATTTCGCCACTAAATTCTCTTTCGACTCTTGTTTGTTTTTACTCGCCCGAATCGTTTTAATTATCTCATCTAAAATAGAAATAGCTTTAATTAAACCTTCGACAATATGAAAACGCAATTGATAACTTTTTAATTCAAATTCCGTTCTTTTGGTTATAACTTCCCGATCGTGGGCAATATAAGCATCTAATATTTCTAAAATACCTAAAGTTTTGGGTGTCCGATTAACTATCGCCACCATGTTATAATTATACGAAATTTGTAAATCCGTATTTTTAAATAAATAATTTAAAATTAAATCTTTATTAGCCCCACTTTTAAGATCAATGGCAATTCTCAAACCTTCCCGGTCCGTTTCATCACGCACTTCACTAATGCCCTCAATTTTTTTATCAATTCGAATAGCATCAATTTTTTGCACTAATTGTTGTTTATTAACCTCAAAAGGAATTTCATCAATAATAATTTGTTCTTTGCCTTTTTCTTTATTGAAATGGTATTTGCATCTAACTATAACCCGGCCCCGACCTGAGGTAAAAGCATCAATTATCCCTTGCTTGCCTTCGACAATACCCCCGGTGGGAAAATCGGGTCCTTTAACAATTTCTAAAATGGTATCTAATCGACAATTGGGTGAATCAATTCTTTTAATCGTCGCTTCAATAATTTCGCCTAAATTGTGAGGCGGAATATTGGTCGCATAACCAGCACTAATCCCATTGGTTCCATTAACTAAAAGATTAGGAAATTTTGCTGGCAACACGGTTGGTTCTAAAAACCGGTCATCAAAGTTCGGTGCCCAACTGACCGTTTCTTTATCTAAATCTTTTAGTAGTTCTTCACTAATCGCGGCTAAACGGGCTTCCGTATAACGGTAAGCGGCCGCGCCATCACCATCCATCGAACCATTATTGCCATGAACATCAATTAAAATAGTATTTTGTTTCCACCATTGACTCATCCGAATCATGGCATCGTAAACCGAAGAGTCCCCATGAGGATGGAACTTACCTAAAACCCCACCGACGGTGTAAGCACATTTAATATAGGGCTTATCATAAGTATTATGTTCATCATACATGTAATATAGAATTCTTCTTTGCACTGGTTTTAAGCCGTCGCGCACATCGGGAATGGCCCGGTCCAAAATTATTTCTTTAGCGTATTTGCTAAAACGATCGCCCATAATATATTCTAAAGCATAATCTTCAATTCTTTTTAAAACATTACTTTCCATTATTTTCCCCCCTTAAGCGCGATAATCGTCTTCCATGGTAAATTCGACATTTTCGTTAATCCAATCTTTCCGTGGTTCCACTTTATCACCCATTAATACACTAACTCTTTTTTCTGCTAGAGAAGCATCATTAATATTGACGCGAATTAAACTCCGCGTATCAGGATTCATGGTTGTTTCCCAAAGTTGTTCCGGATTCATTTCTCCTAAACCTTTGTATCTTTGAATGCTTACCTTACCTGGATTTTCTCTTTTTAATTCGTTTAATTCTTCATCCGTATAGGCATAAAATCTTTTTTTGCCCGCTTCTAATTTATATAAAGGTGGCATCGCTATATAAAGTTTACCGGCTTCAATTAAGCCCCGCATATAACGATAGAAAAAGGTTAAAAGCAAAACTTGAATATGGGCTCCATCGACATCGGCATCGGTCATAATAATAACTTTATCATAATTGGAATCCGCGGCATCAAAACTTTGCCCAACTCCCGCGCCTACGGTATGAATTATGGTATTGATTTCTTCATTTTTCATTAAATCATCCATACTGGCTTTTTCGCCATTGATAACTTTACCTCTTAAAGGTAAAATAGCTTGGAATTTCCGGTCGCGGCCCCCTTTAGCCGAACCACCAGCCGAATTACCTTCGACTAAGAATAATTCGTTAATCTTCGGATTCTTACTTTGCGCCGGCGCTAATTTTCCACTTAAATTCTTTTCAATTTTACTTTTATTTTTGCCATTACGGGCATCTTCCCGGGCTTTTCTCGCCGCTTCCCGGGCCACTTTACTTTTCATGGCTTTATCAAGGATGGTAAGCGCCACTTCTTTATTTTCTTCTAAGAAAAACTTTAAGGATTCATAGGTAATACTTTCCGTTACACTTCTAGCTTCAGGCGTTCCTAATTTACCCTTCGTTTGACCTTCAAATTGCAATAATTCTTCGGGAATTTTTAAACTAATAACAGCCGATAATCCTTCGCGGACATCCGCTCCATCAAGTGTTCCATCTTTACTTTTAAATAAATTATTATTTTTGGCATAATCATTAAAGGCCTTCGTAATCCCCGTTTTAAAACCAACTTCATGAGTTCCCCCATCACTAGTTTTAACATTATTAACGAAAGATAAAATTGATTCATTATAAGAATTCGTATATTGCATGGCAATATCAACCTCAATCTTACTTTTAACATTACTAAAATTAATTACTTTATGTAATGTTTCTTTATCTTCATTCATATATTCCACAAAGCTAATTAAGCCATTATCATAATGATATTTAACCTCTTTTTTATCGGCTTCATCGATAACCTCAACCGTTAAATTCTTTTGTAAAAAAGCATTTTCTTGCATTCTTTCACTGATTGTCGTAAAAGAAAAATTACAATTTTTAAAGATTTCCGGATCGGGTAAAAATTTAACAATGGTTCCCGTTTTATTACTTTTACCGACGGTTTTTAAAGGACTTTTTACTTTGCCCCCATCACAAAATTCAATGGATGAAATAAGGCCATCGCGATAGATAACTACTTGCATTTCTTTACTTAAAGCATTAACAACGGAAGCCCCCACGCCATGCAAACCACCAGATACTTTGTAACCGGCTTCACTAAATTTGCCCCCAGCATGCAAAATCGTATAAATAACTTCCGGTGTCGATTTGCCGGATTCGTGCATGCCAATCGGTACACCTCGTCCATTATCGGCAACCGTTACCGAACCATCTTTATTAATTATTACTTTAATATGGTTACCATAACCATTAATAACCTCATCAATAGCATTATCGACAATTTCCCAAACCAAATGATGCATCCCACGTTTATCCGTCGAACCAATATACATCCCTGGTCTTTTTCGAACTGCCTCTAAGCCTTCTAAGATTTTTATCGATGTCTCATCATATTTTGCCATTTTCTATTCACCTTTAATAATTATATCAAGAAATTGAACGGAAAAGCAAATAATTTACACTTTCTTAACACTTAAAAAGTGATTATATGCTAATCACTTTTAATCGTAAGGTTTAAGCGATAAGGATTGGTTTTACTTCCATCGCCGCTGGCAAGTTTAGTAGATGCATCGAGATAAAAGGCTGGGCGAACACCAGCAGCGCTGTTTACACCATAACTATCTGCCCATCCGTCAACATTGGTAAATCGTGCATAATCGCCACGTTCTGCGCCGCGAGAAATCATCCAATCATATAATCCTCTATACATCCAATTATTTGTTTTAACTATGTCCGAATCATAGTCTGTTTTATTATATCCCCCTATTTTTTTACTCCATGCATCCGAATAAGCAGCATATCCATAATCGCTTACATACATTAAACCTATTTTAGCAAGATATGTTAAATCTGCATCAGTACATAAAATAGCTGTTTGATTATTGTCTTTGGCATAACATTTTAAATCATTTGTAGTTATTTTTTCAGAACCTAATTCACTATTATATGCTTGCTGTACATTTTCGGTATTTGAATATGGCACGCCACCTGTTATCCATGTATGTTCCATTATATGATTCTCTAAATCACTTACTTTATTAGTTATATAACTTAAATAAAATTGATTCAAGTTTATTTTATTTAAATTACTATATTGCCACATGTTTGTATTATTAATACCTGTTCCTTTACTACTATTCCAATAATAAATAGCTATATCTTCCGCATTATTGCCTTTATAATTATCTTTAGGATAGCTATAGTATCCGTTATAAGCTCCACCTGATGCTGTATCATTATCTCCCAATTCCTCTTTAGCGGCATAATTATATTTAATTAATTTCATTTCGTATTGTTCATTTTCTTCGTTCTTAAATAAACCAATTATTTGATATAAGTCTGCATCGGAACTGCAAGCATTTTCTTTGGTTTTTCCATCTAAACAAACATAGTTTTTAACTGATTCGCTTGATCCACTATATCGATATGATAAGTCGCCGGCTTCCAAATTACTATTTAAATAATTTCCAATTCCATCATGATAATATAAATTATTTTCCCCATCTTTGGTATATAAATTTAATATATATTCGCTTATGGTTAATAATTCAAAATAAGCATAACATTTATCACTACTTGCAGCATCAACTTTTACATTGTTATTTTCCTTATCCCATGTAATTTTACTGCCATTTTCACAACCGCTCAAATCCTCATTTAATTTATATATGCCTTTTGGCCAACTATTATCTTTGTTTTCGATATATCTCCCATCTTCGCCTTGAATCATCATACTGATTAAATCATTATTCTTTTTTAAAGAAGCATTATTTTTTATTAATTTATCTTGATGCATTTGAAATTGATAAAGATTAACACTTAAAGATATAATTAAGCAAATAAATGTAATTAAAAAAGGAAAATTATGTTTCATTTTACCACCTATTTTCCCTTTTATTATATATATATATATATATTTGCAAGTGTTTTTGCCAAAAAAATAATCAATTATTGCTAACTGATTATTTATCGTTTAAATCGTAACTTTCACCATTTATATTATTTAGATCAAAATTTGTTTCATTTACTTTTTCTTCTTTTGGTTCTTCTTTTAAGGTTGGAAGTTCCATATCATCTTCCTCTTTATTAACAAAAACAGAACTAAATACTTGGGGCCTTGCTTGAGGAACTTCTTTAGTCTCTTCCACAGGTTTAGGATCTTCAGGAGCAACAACTGGTTTAATAACATCATCAGCTTTTGGAAGTTCAATATTATTAAATTCATTTTTTAAATTTTCTAATTCACTTAATTCTTTTTCTAAAGAATCATTAATTTCATCAAAAGCAATTTCTTTAACTTCAGGAATGGTAAAATCTTCTTCTGGCTTTTCTTTAAGTTCCGTAGTTGACTCCTTAGCATTTGTATTTTCTTCGGCTTTAGTTTCGCTTGGTGTTACTACATCCATTGTAACTTCTGTAGTTGGTTCAGGAATTTCTTCGATCACTTTTTCTTCAGGAGTCACAGCAACTTCTACAGGTTCCGCCTTGGTTTCTTCTTTAAAACCATCACTTACTTTAGCCAACTTTTGCATTTCTTGTAATTTTTTATCTTTTTTACCAAAAAATAAAACGATAAAGAATAAAACAATTAAAATAACTAAAGCAATTGTAAGCCATAAAGTAAAATTATCATTACTATATAAGTCGATAATAAAATCTTTCAATTTTTTCTACACCTCTTTATTCTATATTAAAATATTATCAAAATATGCCAAAAAAGTAAATATTTTTTCCAAAATTTCTTTTTCTATTTTAAGACGCGAGCCAGCCTGGCCAAACTTCTTTGCTTTTTACGAGAGATTTCGGCTTGGGAATATCCTAGAATTTTGCCAATTTGTTTTTGTTTGATTGGTTCAGTATTATCCAAACCAAAAGTCATTCTTATAACCCTTTCATTAACAGGCGATAGAGTTGCAAGGGCCTCATTTAAATTTGCGATTAATTCTTTTTCTTCATAAGCATCTTCAATTTCTCTTTCCCCACTACTGGCATCAACATAAAGGGTTTCATAACTAATGGAATTTAAATAATATTTATGGCGAATATAATTATAAAGACGGGCAAAAATACCATGCAAAGCATAAGTGGAAAATTTGCAGCCTTTGGTATCATTAAATGTATCAACCGCAATGATTAAGGCTTCAAGTCCTAAAGAAAATAAATCATCTAAATCGTTTCCAAACTTATAATATTTGGCTAAAATCGCGTAAATAACTAGATGAATATTATGCGTAATTAATTCTTCCCGCATTCCTGGTTCCCCAGCCCAGAAGCGATTAAAATAATCCTTTTGCACATCACTAGGTAAGGCATCAATATTAAGATTTTGTTTAATATAATTAATGCTATTCATTTAATAAGCCCCCGTTTTTTCAAATTGAGGTTATGATAACACTTTTTTTCTAACGCGACAATAAAAAAATAAAAGTTTTTCTGCTTTTATTTTTTATTTATAACGATTCATTTGCGCCATAACTTGTTTGACTTGTTTTTGACTTGGTTTTCGTCCCATGCTACTCATCATCGCTTCAATCATTTTTTCATTGATTGGCGGATTCTTATCCATTTGTTTTTTGAATAGCATCCGGGCTAAGAAAAAACCAATAATGATGCCAATGATAAGGCCGACAACTAAATATAAAATTAATTTTCCCATTTTTCACCTCATAGTATTATTTTACTATAAAAATCCTTAATTAACAATTCTTTAATTATAGACAAGTTTCGATAACCAAAAATAATCACGATTAGCAAAATCACAAACAAATAAATCATTCGTCGGTAAAAATAAATTAATATTTTGGGGTAAGACATTAGTCGTCAATAAAATATGGGTATTTTTCACATAAATATTGGTTTCTTCCCCGCGATATTTATTATAAATACGGTGATTATTCCCTACTTTTAAATAAAAATCATTGTCTTTATTCTTTTCGTAAATCATTTTATTATAGGCTTTCGTATCAATAATCTTGGTTAGTTGTTCCAGCATCTCTTTTCCGATACTTACACTTTCCCGATCGAGTAAATAAATACTTTCCAAAGTTTTAAATAAGGTATAAGGATGTTCTAAAAGTAAAATTTGTAATTCCCGATTAATTTTAAAAATATAAAAAGTTCTCACTAGCATCACCCATTTGTATGATACCAATAAGAACTTAAATAATTTGTCAAATTATGTCGCTATTATCTTTTTCTTCGTAAAAACTAATAATTTTTTCTAAAATATCATTTTTCGTAAATTTCAAATATTTAGCCAATTCTTCTTTTTTAGCACTTTGCCCAAATTTATTAATGCCAAAGATATATTCCGGTTTAGTTGCAAAGCGATTCCACATTAGAGAAGATCCCGCTTCAAGGCAAAAGACCGGCACATGTTTGGGTAATAGTTGTTCTTCGTAACGCGGATTTTGTTTTAAGAATAGTTCCATGCTTGGCATGGAAACGACCCGCATATCGTGACCAACCACATAAAGATCTTGGGCAATTTGTAAGGCCAGTTCAACCTCACTACCCGTGGCGATAATGACGCCATCCAAGCGATATTTTTCTTTTCGGACCATGTAAGCCCCATATTTAACAAACTTGGCATTAGTATATTTATATTTCGGTTTAGGTTCTTTACTGATAACTAAAGCACTCGGACCATTATTTTTTAAAATGAATTCCCAAGCCCCCATGATTTCATTAATATCCGCGGGCCGGAAGGTCGTAAAGTTTGGAATTGTCCGGAGCATTGAAAGTTGTTCGACGGGTTCGTGAGTAGGCCCATCTTGACCAACGAAAAAGGCATCATGCGTAAAAATGTAAGTTACCGGTAAATTCATTAGAGCACTTAAGCGCATCGCCGGTTTTAAATAATCACTAAAGCTTAAAAAGGTTGAACCAAAAACTTTTAGATTAGATAACGCCATCCCATTTAAAATTGCTCCCATGGCATGTTCTCTTACCCCAAAGAAAATATTTTTGCCCACCGGGTTTTGTTCCGAACAAACACTGGATTTTGTTAACAAAGTTTTACAAGATGAGGATAAATCCGCGGAACCCCCTAAAAAGAACGGACTTTTAGGCGAAATAAAGTTCATTACCTTTTGATTACTTAACCGTAATTCTTCATAATAATCGTCAC
Organism: uncultured Bacilli bacterium; assembly: GCA_947628545.1. GTDB lineage: Bacteria > Bacillota_I > Bacilli_A > RF39 > UBA660 > Onthocola_B. The sequence goes on from CANRAJ010000001.1 coordinate 10,500, forward strand.
TAATTTTATACTTGGTATCATCAAAATCAATAAATAATTCATTTTTTTCTAATAAATTAATGATACTATGTAAACCAGCATTTTGTTCTTCTAAAACTTTATTATATTCTTCTTGCCATAACCGATATTTTTTATTTACTCTTTCTAAAATAGCATCTTGGAAAGTTTTTAAAACCTCACTTTCAATTTCAAAGGGCTTAGTCATAATTCCTAGTTTATTTTTTAAAGCCACTAAATCATCCTTGGCTAAAACTTTACCATGGACCTCATTAGTGTTTTCCAAAGCACTCCCGGCCCCAATAATCGTATCAACAATAATTAATGATGGTCTTTTGCTTCTTTTGGCATCGGCAATCGCATCACTTATATCGTTATAATTGCTGCCATTTTTAACATGAATAATATTAAAGTTTAGGGCTTCAAACCGTAGTTCAATATCTTCAGTGAAAGTGCGATCAGTTCGACTATCTAAAGTCACTTGGTTATTATCGTAAAGTAAAATTAATTTATTTAAATTTTGGGTACTAGCAAAAGATAAGGCTTCGTAACTAATCCCTTCCATTAAATCACCATCGCCACATAAACAGTAAGTATAGTAATCTATTAAAGAACTGTTTTTCCTCTCCATATTGACAATAGAACGAAGATAGCGTTCGGCTAAAGCCATGCCGACGGCCATCGCAACACCTTGTCCTAAAGGACCGGTTGAAACATCAACGCCTGGTGTTACTTTATATTCGGGATGTCCTGGCGTTAAAGAATTAAGTTGGCGAAAGTTTTTGATTTCTTCCATTTCAATTTCAAAGCCCGCATGATAAAGAAGCGAATAAAGTAACGCCGAACCATGACCAGCTGACATCACAAAGCGGTCCCGATTAAACCAATTGGGTTTGCTGGGTAAAACATTTAAATGATCTTTATATAAAGCATAAAGAATGGGTGCAGCCCCTAAAACAATGCCGGGATGACCACTACCCGCTTTATCGATCATATCGAGGGCTAAAACTTTAATACTACTAATTGCTTTTATATCTTGTTTTTTCATTCTTTTCTTTCCTTTCTTTTTTCTACTGCTTGGGCATAAACTTTTAGAACATCAGAAGCAAAAACCTCTTTGGAATAACGATAGACACTATTTTGGGCATTTTGTTCTAAACTTTGATAAGTTTTTTTATCATTTACTAACTTTAAAATAATCTCGCTATAGGCATTTTCATCAGTAAATAAATAACCATTATATTTATCTTGAACAACATCGGTAAAACTTTTATCGTTAATAACTATCGCTGGTAAGCCACTGGCTAGGGCTTCAATAATTGTAAGCCCTTGCGTTTCGGTAACCGAAAAAGAAGTAAAGACATTAAATAAATGATAATACAAATGAATTTTTTGATACTCAATTATGCCCGTAAAAATAACTTTTTTTTCAATTTCTAAATCTTTGGCAAGTTGTTTTAATTCTTTTAAATATGGTCCATCACCCACGATCATTAATTTAATATGGGGATTATATTGGGCAATTTTTTGCATACTTTTAAGTAACCGGTCTAAACTTTTTTCTTGCGCAATCCTAGAAATTGAACCAATAACAAAATCATCACTAGTTAAATGGTATTTTGCTTTTAGTTTGGCAATTTCTTTTTTAATTGCCGGAGTCAATTTAAATTTCGTAGTATCAATACCAGTCGGAATAACATGAATCTGTTTTTTAATTTGATATTTTTCTTTAAATAATCTTTCAATTTTTGCCGTTGGCACAATTAATTCATCACATTTTTTCTCACAAAAATACTTCGTAATTTTAATTGCCAATTTCCGCGCCGCTTTATCAAAATAACCATGCGTGACATAATAAACATAATCCTCATACATCGTATGATATGTATGCACTACGGGAATATCTAGCTTTTTGGCTACAATCCGAGAAAACATGCCAATCCCAAACTCTGTTTGACTATGGATGACATCTAAATGCCAGGATTTAATAATCTTCATCGCTTTTTGGGAATAAACACTGGTTAATTTTGTACCACAAATTCCCGTATTAATCCCAGGCATATAAATAATTTTATTTTTTTCATCATAAATAAATTTTTTATTTTTTAAATTTGCCGTCACAATATAAACATCTTGATTCATGGCGCGTAAAGTATCTACTAAAACTTTGATACTTGTGACAACCCCTGAAATATAGGGTTCATAAAGTTCTGTAAAAATTCCTATTCTCATTATGCTACCTCTTATTTTAATTATAATATAATTTTGATGGTTAGTAAAACATTTTAATAAAAAAAGAGTTTTTCAACCCTTTATTTGGTAACTTGAGCTAAATAAGTCTCTTGGTTTTCAGCTTCTTGAGTTAAATATTCTAAACGACAACTTACAGCCCAAACCATTATGACTATGGTGGCGTAAAAGAATATTATCCCTCCATACTTTTTCAAAACTTTTTTCATTTCTACCACCTCTTTCATTTCCATCATATTACAATCATTTGTTCGTGTCAATTAATTTTAAAACATTTGTTTGACTTTTGACACTCTTTAATGTAAAATGAAACTAGGAGGAAAAATGGAAAATAAAAATTTAACTAAAAGACAAGTCGAAATTTTAACTTTTATTAAAAAATATATTGCCGAACATGGTTACCCACCTGCAATCCGGGAAATCTGTCAAGGAGTTGGCTTAAGCAGTCCAGCGACAGTATTTGTTCATATTAAAAACTTACAAAAAGAAGGTTTAATTAAATCCACTAATAATAAGTTCCGAACGCTTGAGGTAGTCGGCGAAAACGAATATATGCCCGCGAAAGAAGATATTGTGAAAGTTCCCCTACTGGGTAAAATAACTGCTGGCAATCCAATTACGGCAATTGAACAACCCAATGAATTTTTTGATCTTCCGGCGATGTTTGTACCTAAAAAAGCCGAAGTCTTTACTTTACATGTATCCGGAGATTCGATGATAAATAAAGGCATTTATGATGGCGACTATGTTATTGTCAAACGCCAAAATCAAGCGAAAAATGGTGATGTCGTTGTAGCGATGACCCCAGAAAATGAGGTAACACTTAAAACTTTTTATAAAGAAAAAGATCATATTCGCTTACAACCCGAAAATGATACTATGGATCCTTTTATTTTCCCTGAAGTTACAATTTTAGGAATTGCCATCGGTTTATATCGGCAATTATAATTAATCAAAAAAGAATAAGTTAAATAATTTCAAAACTTATTCTTTTTTTAATGTCCGACTAGTATCGTGACAATTGCGAAATAATTTTTTATTTTTTTCAATATAATTCATAATCATTTTTACTTTTTCACTTTTTACATTGCAATGTTTTACCATCTTAAAATAATTATCTCCTAAATGATTCAATTTTTCGCGATAAGAATAGTATGCTAAACAAGCAATAACAATAGCCTTTTCTTCTTCATTAAACTGATTAACCATTAAAACCATATCTAAGCCATATTTTTGTACATCATCAATTATTTCTTCAATATTTTTTATCCCACATATAGAAAAAACATAATCGGTTGTAAAATCTTGTTGTTTTAAATCTAAACTAATATCATGATTACCCACAACTAATTCTAAAGCATAAGTGTTTAATTTAATTAACATTGGCTTTAATAAGGTACTTTGGCACATTTCTAGGCCTTTGGCAAAATCATTATTATTAATGGCTTCATAAACATTATGTGATTCTCTATCTTTCAATAAAGGTAATTCTAAAGTATTTTCCACTTGAATTATCGTTTTGGCTAATTGGTAAACACATTGTAACTCTTTCGTTTTTTTAACTTTAGTTGTTTCCAATAAATTAATAACCTGATCATATTCTTCTAAAACAATTAAATTACGAAGGGTTTGTTTTAATTCCAACATTTCTGTAACTTGACTAAGCAATTGATAGGCCAAAATATTTTCGATATTATCATTTTCCTTTAATGCATTATAACCTAAATAAGCAACGGCGAATTGTTTTTTAAAGGCCATTAGCCGGTAAAAATTTTGTTTGCCAATTTGGGGATTAATTAAATCATCATCCGTAATGGTTTGGACATTATTTAAAATAAATTGTGGGGCATCCATTAATTCATTCAATAAAAATAAATAGAAATTATACTCTCCTTGCATATTTGGACAATTAGTTTTCATTTTAATTAAAAATCTTAAAGCCTTGGGATAATTTTGACTTTGGATAAATTCATTTATTAAATACAAGTAACCTAATTTATTTTGAGGTTCACTTTTAATACTTAATAAATATAAATTCATGGCCTGATATTTTAAACCACTATTTAAATAGGAATTGGCGATAGCAATTAAATCATCGGCCTTAACAAAAACCGTATCATAACCGTTCCACCAAATTTTTTCAGATGAAATTAATTGTTTTAAATCTTTGGGTTGTAAATATTTTTTTAATTCTGTTAAACTTATTTTCTTCATAAGGTATCCCCCACCACTTTATTCTATCATAGCAAAAATATTTTTTAAAAACAACTCCTTATTACATCTTATAAGGAGTTGCATTAATTTTTTTATAAATAGAAAACAGCAAAAGCGAGAAAGCTTAAATAAAGAATTAAAACGATCCACCCGTTGAGCATGTCTTTACGTTTACTTTTACCTTCTAAGCCCAAAGCCATGGTAATTAGATAACCTCCGATTAAGCCCCCGATATGGGCTAAAACATCGATGCCCGGGATAAGGAAACCAATTCCTAAATTAATGATAATAATCGGAATAATTTGATTTTTCAAAACCGAATTAAGATAAAGCCGGTAATGATAACCAAAATAGAGTAAGGCCCCTAAAAGGCCAAAAATTGCTCCACTTGCCCCAGCGGAAACACTGGCCTCACCCACCAAAGAAAACAAAGCCCCACTAATTGCACTAACCAAATAAATAACTAAATATTTCCACTTACCGACATAAGTTTCGACTTGGTAGCCAATAATTGATAACGAATACATATTAACTAGTAAATGAATTAAACCAATATGGATAAACGCACAAGTTAAAAGTCGCCAGATTTGACCACCTAAAACTAAAGGTTTATAGTTGGCCCCAAAGATTAATAACGTAGCAATATCTTGGGAACCATTACCAAATAAATACATGGCTAAGAAAACTAAGATATTTAAACAAATTAAAATCTTGGTCACAATAATTTTTTTCGGTGAAAACACCTTTTCAAATAATTTATTACTTTTTAAAGTTTTTTCATTTATATCATTAGTAACATTAATAATTAAATCTAAGTTATTAGCATCTTTTATAAGATTACCTTTTATATTGGGAAAAGCCGCGACAATTGATTCATTATTTGTTATTTCATCGACCGAATCTAATTTAACGGAATTTATATTAAACTTCGAAAACATATCAATTTTTTGATTAATATTTAAGCAAATATTTAAAGTATTTACTTTAAAAGATAAGGTTTTTTTCTTAATTTGTTTAATAATAAATCTTATTTTAAAAATATCATTTAAATATTGTTCTTCATTATAAATTGATTTGGCATTAATTCGAATTACCCGATATGGTCCTTCAAGATTTTCCAACCAAATTTCATCTTTAACCCCTTGCACATTGATGGGCACATAGTTTTCTTTAGTAATAAAATAATGGGCTAAACTCATCATTATTTGATCATTTTTGTTTAACATAATTGAAGCCATCAAAATCTCTCCTTGTTCTTATATTTTATCTTAAAACATACATTTAGTAAAGAGGTGATGCCTGTGTTTTATATTATTTATATAGCCTTTATTCTTTTTTTCTGTATCCCCATTTATCAGTTACTTAGTAATCATTTAATGAATAATGATTTATTATTTTTAATTTGTTGCAATTATTTATTAAATATTACAACGGCTCTTTTCTTTGGCTATTATAGTAGTTTACTTTTTGCTTGCATTAGTGCCCTTGCCCTAGCCATTTTTGCCACACTTTTAGTTATTAAAATGACCGCGGCCTTTCAAAGAATTAAATTTTTTACCTTACCCTATTTATTTTTATGCTATTTTACTTATTTCTTCATCTTGATAAGTTGTTTTTAAATAATCGGCAAACTCTTGAGGCACCACTGCTGTAAAGGATAGATGTTTACCTGTAATCGGATGGTCAAATTCCAAAGTCGCCGAATGTAAAAATTGACCAAAGGCCGTACTTTTTTTGTTATTATAAACCGGATCATTAAAAATGGGATAACCAATATAGGCCATATGAACCCGTATTTGATGAGTCCGACCTGTTTTTAGAACTAAACGGACTAACGTATGATGGGCATATTTTTTAATAACTTGTAAATTGGTTTGGGCTTTCTTACCTCCCGCGGCCACGACAAACCGTTGAAAATGCTCTTTATCACGTTTAATTGGCGCATCAATGACGGCTTTACTTGCCGGAAAAACCCCATCAAGTAAAGCCAAATAAGACCGGTGAATCGTTTTATTTTTAAAGCCCGCGGCTAAAATTTCATGGGCTTTATTCGTTTTGGCTACTAGCATTAATCCACTGGTATCTTTATCGAGCCGGTGCACAATCCCCGGCCGTTCAGGACCCCCAATATCACTTAAATTCCGCGTATGAAAAAGTAAGCCATTAACTAAAGTATGAGTAAAAATCCCTGCTCCAGGATGAACCGTTAGACCACTCGGTTTATTAATCACCATTAAATCATCATCTTCATAGACAATATCTAAAGGCATATCCTCGGACTTTATTTCGACATGCGGAATTTGGGCTTCATCGAAAAAAATTAAGTCTCCTTCTTGAATTGGGTAACTGGGCTTTACTTTTTGCCCATTTACCGTAATATGACCATCGACAATCATTTTTGCCAAAAGTTCCCGACTATATTCGGTATTATTACTTAAATATTTATCGATACGTCCGGTGGCGCCGTTTACTTTTAGTTCCATATTTATCGTCCCCTTTCCACAAGGATATAATCAGCAAAATAAAACCAATAACTAAAAAGACATCCGCGAAATTAAAAATCGGAAAATCATAACTGCCAAACTTAAAATGAATAAAATCAATAACTGCGCCTTTTTGTAACCGGTCAATTAAATTACCAAAAAGACCCCCATAAATAAAACCAAAGGCCAAGATGTTACGCCAATTTATTTTAAACATATCTTGATAATAAACAAAACAAACAAAAGCCGCCAAAGAAATTCCAATTAACATATTGGTTAGACCTGTGAGCATTGACCAAGAAGCCCCGGTATTATACATTTTAGTTAAATATAAAAAGTTTTTAATTAAAGGTCGCGTTTCATTAAGCAAAAAAGAATTATCAATGGCTAGCTTGGTAATTTGATCAATTAATATTAATAGTAAACCCAATATTAAACTTCTTCTTTTCATACTCTTATCTTAACAAAGATTTAGAAATTTCGCAATTTAACCTACCACAATTCACCTTTTCTTGACATTATTCGGCAGTTTTGGCTAGTTCATTCATTAAATTCGGATTAAAGATCTCAGTTTTAAGCATGATAATTTCTTCTTTATAAGGGGCTCTATCACCTATCCAAGGAGTTTCTAAAATTTTGGGAATATTTTCTAACCGGGGATTAGTGCATACCTTAACTAAATTAGTAAAGCCAAGTGTTCCATACCCAATATTAGCATGCCGATCTTTCCGCGAACCTCGGTCATTTTTACTATCATTTAAATGCACACATTTTACTTTCTCTAAACCAATTAAACGATCTAGTTCATCTAAGTAAGTATCAAAATCAGCAATATCAATGCCCGCATCATTTAAATGACAAGTATCTAAACAAATTCCCACTTTATCGGGATAAACAACATGATCTAAAATATATTTAAGTTCCGTCATATCGCGGCCACATTCCGTTCCTTTACCCGCCATGGTTTCAAGTAATATCATTACCTCATCTTCCGGTTTAATAATTTTATTTAAGGCCTCTGCAATATTACTTAAAGCCACTGGTACTTCTTGTTTTAAATAATTTCCCGGATGAACTACTATATATCTGACCCCTAAAGTCGCCACTCTTTTAATTTCATTTTGTAAAAAGGCAATCGAAAAATGCCAACCATCTAAATTTGTTTTATTGGCTAAATTAATAATATAAGGTGCATGACAAATAACATTTTTTAAATCAATATGTCCTTTTTGCATCAGTTCATGCGCTTCTTTAGTTAAGGCCTCATCCAAACTTTTCCGAATCGTATTTTGAGGTGCTCCCGTATAAAACATAAAAGTATTAGCCCCATAACTTAGGGCTTGTTCCGTTGAGCCCAATAATTGCTTTTCACCAAAATTTACATGTGAACCAATAATCATTATTTTTCCCTTCTTTCTCTTTTTAATATGACATTTTCTTCACTGTAAGTCTCATCTAGAGCTTTCCCCACATTATGATAATCATAAACCGGGGCTAAAAAATAATCTAAGTATAGTTTAATCGCTACATTATTATCTTCTTCCATCCATTTATCCAAAATATACATGAGGGCAGATTTACTAATTACACCCCGATTAATTTGATAAGCTACACGTCTTTCTTCTCCGGTAATTATTTGCTTAATAATTACTTTTACTTGCTCATCTTCTTGATATTTCAAAACGGATTTTTTCATACTATTGTCGCTGGCTAAAGCCCGGTTTTGGTATTCGACAAAAAGTAAAAAGATATCCGGCCGATCATTTAAAACTCTTTGATAATTTTTCATCATAAAATCATTAATTTCGTTAAAAGAAACATTATGATGCACTTTAAAATATAATTTCAAGGTATCTAAAATAATAAAGTTGGTATCATTGCCCGGATATTCCACTATTTTTTGAGCCATTTGGTAATTTACCTCATCACAAGGCGTATTAATAATCATGGCTGAAAATAATAAATAATAGCCAAAGTCAAATTCAGCATCGGCTAAAACCTCACTAATTTTCCGTTTTACTAGATTAATATTTAAGCCATTTACTTTAAAAATAGCTTGATACCCACAGTAAGGAAGAGAGGCCAATAGTTGTTTTTCATAATCTTCTACCGCAATATAACCATCATTAACTAAACTAATCAAATAACGCCAATGACATTTTTGTAAAGCCAAATTAATTATTTTATCTTGGGGCTCAACTTCATATATAACTAAATTATAAAGTAGTTTTTCTAATCCCTCACCACTATTATTTTTAAAACGATTTAACGAGTTTATATTAATTTTTAAACCTTGAAAAAAGGTAAACGGAAAATCCGGTTCTAAGGGCTTAGTCACAATATCACTAATAACACGATCAACCAAGGAATTTAAAAGCTTTTTATTCTTTTTCCGAATTAAATATTCTTTAATCTTTAATATATCCAATTTTTGTACTTCCATTTTACCCACCTTATACTAAAATTATAAATGATGTTTTTTTAAATAGCAAATAAAACCCTATTTTTCAAGTTTATTTTTGTTGACAAAAGGATACCAATATTATAAGATAAAAATGTATTTAGCAATAAATACCTAAAAAAGCAGGTATTCCCAACCGTCAAAAGGGGACGAAAAAAGAGGATGCCCAGCCGTTGAATGGGAACGAAAAAAGAGGATACCCAGCCGTTAAATGGGAACGAAAACAGGAAACTAGAGAGCACACTCCAGTTTTATTTTGACTTAATATACATTTTTTAAAATATAATTATATAAAAAAGATAGCATACTAATTGGTTAAATTATGCTATCTTTTTTATAAGGTTAAGAGATTTTTTAAAAATTCTTTACTTTTTAAATACAAACCTGTATAGCGATCATAGTAATTATCGATAAAAAAGTTTATTTCTTTAATTATCTCGGAATCAATATTTAATGCCGAAATACTTTCAATTTTAACTAAATAATACATGCGAATCATTTTAATTATTTTCGCATCGACAATTCGTTCATCTGTTAAACAATTGGCACAAATAAAGCCCCCTTTGTCGGCATTAATGGTAGCAATATTATTTTTACTACCACACTCCACACATTCATCTAAATTTAGCCCTACTCCTAAAAAAGGCAAATATTTTAATTCTAAAATATTGGTAATAACTAAAGGATCAAGTCCCGCTTCAATTTTTAAAACTCCATTAATAAAATTATCATAAATACTTGGTTCATGACTTTGTTTTAATACTTGTTGCGTTAAATCAACTAAATAAGATAAATAACTAATTAAGACAATATCTTGATTGATATTTTTTAAAGGATTTATAACATCAGCACTAACAAAAAGCGAAAGTTTATCTTCTTTATAATAAATATTAAACTTAGCATAAGTAAAGCGTAAGGTTAATGCTCTACTTTTACTTTTAATATTTTTGGCTCCCTTACACATAATCCCAATTAAACCATATTCTTTCGTAAAAACATTAATAATTTTACTGGTATCACCATAAGGAGTTTCTTTGAAAATAAAACCTTCGACTTCTTTAATCATGTTATCCTTCTTTTGTTTCTTGTTTATATTTTAAATAATCGGTAACTTTACCCGTTTTTTTAAAATTTTCCCAAGCTTTATTTTTAGTCATCTTCATCACCCATTATTATGATGAGGAAAAATCAACTTTTTTATTCAAATTTATCAATAAAGCCCAATTCAATTAAATATTTTTCTTTTTCTTTCCAATTTTTAATGGTTTTAACAAAAAGTTCCAAATAAACTTTTTTACCTAATAATTCTTGCATTTCGCCGCGAGCCAAAGTTCCCACGAGTTTTAAACGACTCCCATTTTTACCAATGATAATTTTTTTAATTGAATCGCGATCAACTACGATATCAACTAATATATGAATAATATCTTTATGTTCTTCAAAAGAGACCGTATGGCAAGTAATACAATGGGGAATTTCATCTTCTGTAACTTGCAAGAGTTTTTCCCGCACAATTTCACTAACCATAAAGTTCTTGGTATTGCTCGTATACATATCCTTCGGAAAATAAATAACATCATCGGTTAAATATTTTTTAATGACCTCAAGGAGATGATCCGTATTATCCTTAGTTAAGGCCGAAATGGGAACAATATCCACGAAAGGATAAATATCTTTATACGTATTGATATCTTCCAGTAACTTTTCTTTAGTCATTTTATCAATTTTATTCATGACTAAAACGACGGGCACACTGCTGGCCTTAAGCAATTCTAAAATGTATAAATCACCCCGACCAATTCCCGCGGCGACATCGACCATAAATAAAATTAAATCGACATCTTTTGTTAAAGCCAAGGCCTGTTTATTTAAAACCCGGCCTAGTTTTCCTTGGGGTTTATGGATTCCCGGAGTATCGACAAAGACGATTTGATAATCTTCATCATTATAAACGCCTTGAATTAAATTGCGCGTGGTACCACTTTTATCACTGATAATTGCAACTTTTTCGTTAATTAAGGTGTTAATCAGGGTGCTTTTTCCCACGTTAGGTCGACCAATAATGCTGACAAAACCACTTTTCATGGTTTACCTACTTAAATAGTGCCATAATGTAAGGCGCAAATATAAAGCACGCAATAATGAAAAGCATTAAACCGCTGACACCACCCGCGGCTGAACCACAATCCTTAGCAATTTTGGCTAAAGGATGATACTTATCGGTTACTAAATCGACTACGGCCTCAATCGCGGTATTTAAAAGTTCAATGGCTAAAACAACCACAGATGCCACAATTAAAATAGCCCACCGAATAAATGTTATTTGAAATATTACCCCTAATAAAATTAAAAAAAGTGAACCAAAACCATGTAACCATAAACTTTGTTCATTAGGGTAAGCGTATTTTAAACCATCAATAGAAAACTTAATACTATTAAAAAAGCGTTTAATCCCCATTTGTTTGTGTTTTTTTCGTTCTTTTAAATCCATTTAATACCAACTCCTGCTTTGCAAACATTTCTTTTTCTTGCTCCTTACCTAAAGTATGATCATAACCCAGTAAATGCAGTAAACCATGAACGGTTAAAAAAGCCAGTTCCCGGATCTCGCTATGCCCATATTCTTCGGCTTGAACTTTCATTTGAGGAATAGAAATATATATCTCCCCCAACTGCCGTATATTATACTCCAATTTAGCATTATCTTCAAATGCAAATGATAAAACATCCGTTGTTCGATCAATATGCCGATATTTTTGGTTTAATTCATGCACCATAGCATCATCGGTTAAAATTAAAGTAAAATATGAGGCCTTAACCCCTTCCATCTTTAAAGTCCGCCTTATTATTCTTTTTAAATAATGATATTTTCGATAACCATATAAATCGACAATTGTAAATTTATTCATCAGATTCTTATCACTCCTAAAGTTTTTAAGATATATAAAATAATAAGGAGAATAATTACTAAACAAATAAAATTATAAATGCCATCCTTTTGGAAGATTCGCGGCAAATGATTTTTAACGGCCACAAAAGCGATATATAAAAGATATCCTATTACGCCCCCTAAAACATTTAAAATAATATCATCAATATCAAAAGCCCGGCCAATATTTAATTGCACAAATTCCACAGTTGCACTCACAATGCCACTAATAATTAGAGCCGGAAAAATATTTTTCGATTTAATATAATCGGCAATAAAATAGCCAAACGGAATAAAGACTAAAATATTTCCTACGACATTATAATAAAATAACCGACTCCCAAACTCATATCTTAAGATTTCAGTAAAAGGAATAAGATTAATTCCCGAACCCCGATTTAATTCTACTTTCGTTAATAATTGAAAAAGTAAAAAGATATAAATAACCGCTAAAATATTAAAAAATTCTTTGTATAAACTCATTTTTTCGCGATGCGTTCGCCAGTAAAAAAAACGTAATGAAATCATAGTTACTAAAAAAATCATAATTACCGGCCAATTATCATTGATTGTCCCCTTGATTGTTTCCCATATCACTATTATCAGTCCCTTCTATGTTCATTTCTTCAATTTCTTGTTCGGTGCTTATTAATTCATTTACGACGATAAATAATTCTATATTCATTGTACTATTATTTACTGATTTTTTCAAAACTTTTTTATCAATTATCGTATCTTTAGAATGAAGTTTAACTTTTAAGCTTTCTTCAGCCTTTTTTAGGCCTTCTTGTAAGGCTTGTTCTTCATCAAAAGTTTCTTGCTTTCGAACCATTTCTTTTTCAGTTTCTAAAAGAAGCCGGTAATCAAAAAGTTTTAGAAGAGTTTTATAGTTACTAGTAAAATAGGCAAAGCGTTTTTGTAAAATCCGGTTTTGATTTTTCCCATTATCCCAAACTAAATTATATTTTTTATTTCCCGTCGCCACATCGATGTTATGCGTAAAAGGAACTTTAACACTTACCGTATACCAAGTATGAGCATAAACCTCGCCCGCCGCACAAACACGCATCTTTTCGGCTTCATTATAAGTAATAATTCCACTTATTAAAATATCCCCTTCTCTAACATAATCATTAGGGCGAACTAAGGCCTCCCCTTTAACTAGGCGCATATTACTAATCGTTCCTGCTTTACTCGCCACAATATGACACTTTTTAGTATCTTTACTTAAATCCGTAATAATTCGCTCTTCAATCCGCACATTATAAACCATTCCTTTAACTTCGAATTCTAGCCAATCAATTTTATCTGGATATTTATCTAGTATTTCTTCTTTAACTTTTTGCAAATAACGATAACTTTTTTTAAAAGTTAATTTTTTAATTCCCGCTTCTTCTAATTCTGTTAAAACCAATTCCCGAATTTCTTTATTTTCGTGAATGACTTTAACATCGACAATTAAATTACTCCCTATAATAAGCAAAATTAACCCGATAAAAAAACAAATAATTAATTCCCGATATTTAATAAATATATTTTTTAATTGATATATCCCAATATCTTTTACTTTCCGAAATTTATAACTAACTAAATATTTTTGTAATTTAGGATAATCTGCTTCCTTAATTTTTAAATAAACCTCGTCCTTTTCATATTTAATAGCCAAAATCGGTAATTTTAAATAAGCCAATTTTTGAGTAAATTTATAATAATCATTCACCGGTGTTTTAACCCAAAGATAATGATTATGCATTTTCAAACTCCAAATTAGTTATTTGGCCTTGCAATAATAATTCATGTGGTAACATTTTTTTAATAAATAAATCTTTTCCCTGAATAATTAATTTAAATTGTTCTAAAGTTAAAATAATTTTTGTATCCGTTAATAAATCTAAAGTCAAATAATTAAATATATAGAGGTAATTTTCATAAAACGCAATATAATAATTTTTATCATATAAAAAATTAGTAAGGTTATCTTTTAAGTGCATAAAAAACCTCCCTTATTTTACAATATATGCTTTTAAACTAAAAATATGGGCAAGAAAAAAAGAGCATGTGCTCCTTTTTTCTAACCAACGCAATAAGAATTGGTAATATAACGCCGTAAGACGCTGCCAATGGTTTGACCGATTTTTAAAATGGTCGTGGCCATTTTAGTTACGGCATTAATCATGGAAGTGGTAATGCTTCCACCAACAATGCACACTAGTTCATTATTTTTTAACTCCATTCTGTACCTCCTTATCCGTTGTTGCATTTTAGTGGGTTCCGATAGCCATCGAGAATACCAATGGCTAAAAGTAAAACCCCACCGATGGCTAGCCAAAGACCGGCTCCACCACCTGATACCTTTTGTAATTCTTGGTCATTTAAGTTATTCATTACATCACTCCTTTATAAATTGAATAATTTTTTGACTAATCTTTTCTTGATTATAGTAAAAACATACTTTGATTATTTCATTAACATAACTTGGTTTAGCAATATTTATCGTAAATGTTTGATAGTTGATTTTTTCGATTTCGTCATATTTTATCTCGCTGATTTTTTGGATAGTATAGTCATATTTTTTATCATTTATTTTTAAGATAGCCCCATCGTGCAATGTATCAGAGTATGTAAGGGGCACATCAATATTTAAATTAACTCCATCACTCACCGCGATTAAAAATAGACGATCATATAACTTATGGTTACAAATATAAATGGTTAAGAAAGTAGTTGTCAAAACGACGATTATTAAAGCCCACCAATTATGAGGTTTAAGATTTAACAGCCGTTGGTAATTATTTTGCATCTAAGGCCTCGAAAGTAATAACTTTATCAAATAAATCATCTTGGTTTTTATGGGTAACATAAATTAAAGTTTTTTGGGGAAAATAAGTTTTTAAGTTGGTTATGATTTGTCTTTCAAGCGCGTAATCAACCTCGCTTAAGGGCTCATCTAAAATAATAATTTTGGCCTCCTTTAATAAAGCCCGCGCCAGAATGATGCGCTGTTTTTCCCCACCCGAGATGGTTTTATGATAATTATTAACAATGGTCTCATAACGCAACCGTTTTTTATTAATTACCTCATCCAAAAGACAAACATGGGCAATTTCGTTAACTTTGGCTAAGGGAATATTGCGTCCTAAAACTAAATTATTCCAAATAGTATCGGTAAAAATAGTTTCATTTTGGGAAACATAAGTAATGTTTTCCCGAATGGTTTTAAGCGAACAATCTAAAATATTTTTGCCATCAATTTCAATAGTCCCCGTAAAATCACTATACATTTTAGCAAATAACTTGCACATCGTGCTTTTACCACAGCCACTGGAACCTTTAAACATTACTTTAGCCCCCGCGGCAATTGCAAAATTAACATCTTGCAATACTAAATGATAATCATTATAACTAAAACTAAGATTTTTTACCATTACGCTGCCTTCATTAAAACTAATGCGTTTGCCCATTTTCTCCGGAGCAATACTTAAAAAATCACTTATCTTGGTAAACGTGGCCTTAAAAAAATTAAATTTAGGTAATGTATCAATTAAATTTTTCACCGGATTTAAAAAGTAAGTCATAAGCGAAGAAAAAGTGAGCAAATTAGCCAAGGTTAAATCTTGCTGTAAGATAAAGTAAAAACCACAGGATAGAATACTAAAGTAACCAATTTCGCTAATGCCGTTTTTTAAATTTTCTTCTTTTAAAACAAACTCATTTAATTTAAAATTATCATAAAGTAAAATGGCTAATTTTTCTTCAATATTTTTTAAGATTGACGATGTTAAGTTTAAATTTTTAATCGCCGGATAGGCCTCGATTGCCTCCAATAAATAATTATTAAACTCTTCTTCATAAGTTATATTTTGATAGGCCTTACGATAAATTGGGCGCATCGTTAATAAGCCAATAATAAGATAAATTGTAACAACAAGAAAAAGAATTAAAAACAATTTACTATTTATCCATATTAAAAGTGGAATAGTCGAAAACATTAAGATGAAATCTAAAAGAAAATTAATAAATAATTCCGTATATAACGCTTTAATATTATTAAGTTCTTTTACGCGCGTCATTATCTCCGCACTACTTCGACTACTCATACTCGTAGAAGGGATTTTAAATAAATGATTGAGAAAATCGGCGAGCAATAAAACATCAATATTTTTATTTAAATGATTTTCCAAATAACTTCGCAAATAAGTAAATGTTATTTTAAACAAAGTTACAATAGCAAAAACCAAAATAATGAGTTTTAAATAAGCACCATAACCGACCTCACCTAAGGCCTCGAGCCCAATTTTAAAATAGTAACTGGCGGCAATGGTCGTTAAAGTAAGTAAAATACTTATCAAGACAATTTTGACAAAAAGCATTTTTTCTTGTTTTAAAATATCGCCCCAGATGAGCCAAATACTTTTTCCCTTGGCTAAATAAACAATTTTTTCTTGGGGATAGAACATAAGTAATATTTCGGAAAAAATGGTTGCAAATTCTGAGCGCTTCATCTTTACTTTGCCTTTAGCGGGATCCATTAATATAACACTAGTTTTCGTAATTTCATAAAGCACCACGAAATGATTAAAACCATTTTTATATTTAACATGCGCAATAGCCGGTAAAAAAATATTGGCATCATCCAAAGTGGCCGTTTTTATTCCTTTAGTAGCAAAACCATATTTTTGGGCGGCCTGAAATAAATTAAAAGCTGTCGTACCATCTTTAGTTGTTTTCGTATCTAATCTAATACGTTCCATCGGCACATAACCATCATAATACTCAATGATTGAGGCCAAACAACACGCCCCACAATCTTGCAAATCATGTTGCCGGACAATTACCATTTTCGCCATTTTTCTTCCTCCCTTCACTTATACTATTTCCTAAATTAAAGGTATTTCCTTTTTTTAAGACCTAACTTTTTTTAAGTTAATTAATGTTTTTTTTTAATATTTACTAACTTGTCTCATATACTTTAGTAGATTTTGGAGGAAAGATATGATTAATAAACAGAATTTATGGTTTGTAACTTTGTTTTCACTAATTTTAGTTTTAGGTATTTACTATGTTTCGATGGATGATGAAGCCCTGGCCACCCTCGCGGGAGATAATGATGCTTCCAAAGAAACCATCGAAATTAAAGAAAATGATGTTTTAGTTGCCTTAAGAGTGGCCGAAGATGAAGAAATCATGAAAGAAATGCAAACCTATCAAGATATTTTATTAGATAATACAGCCACACTCGAAGAAAAAAATGACGCTTATGAATCATTGCAGGCCTTAAATTCCGCGAAAGGCGAAGTTGAAAAAATTGAAAAATTAATAAGTGATACCTATAACTATGATTCTTTTGTAAAAATTAATGGCGATAGTATAAGTGTTGTTATCTCCGCCCAAGAACACAACAAAGAAATTGCTAATAAAATAATTCGGTCGATTCAAGCCCTATACGATAAACAAAAATATATCACGGTTAAATTTGAAAAATAATTTAGAAAAAACGCACTTTTTCCCCAAATACTTCATAAAATACTATGAAGTATTTTATATGGAAGAAAGGATTAAAAAATGAAAAAAAGAATCTTAACCGAAAGAGAACAAGAAGTCTTTGATTTACTTGTCTTAAATAAATCAACAAAAGAAATTGCTAGTTTTTTAGGTATCAGTGAAAAAACTGTCCGCAATCATATTTCCAATGCTATTCAAAAATTAGGTGTTAAAGGACGAGCTCAAGCAGTAGTCGAATTAATAAAAATGGGTGAACTAGCAATTTAAAGAAAGACTTCGGTCTTTTTTTTTCGGTTTGCCATATAATTAAATTAAGGTGGAATTATGTTAAAGAAATCAGCATTTCGCAGAATTATTTTGGCTTCCCTAGCCCTTTTAATCTTACTCATAATTTATTTTTTCCCAAGTAAAGAAACTTATATCGATGAGACTCTTACTTATGTTGATCAAGTCGAAATGCCTATTTTTTTAATTGATCAAAATGATTATGTGGCTCGCACAACCATTGTCAAAAATAAAACGGAATTAAATGATATAATTAAAGAAATCATCGATGCTTTAACCATTGGAGGTTCGAAATCTAGTTATATTCCCCAAAGTTTTAAGCCCTTAATTCCCGAAGGAACCAAATTATTAGATTTTAGCCTCGATGATGGCCTTTGTAAATTAAACTTTAGTAAAAATTTTTTAAATGTTGAGGCCCAATACGAAGAAAAAATGATCGAGGCATTAATTTATTCTTTAACCGAATTAACGGAAATTAAACAAATTATGCTTTTTGTAGAAGGCCAACAATTGACCAAACTCCCCCATTCGGGGAAGAAACTACCTAATACCTTAGATAAAAATTATGGTATTAACAAAATCTATAATTTAGATTCCATTAAAGATACGAGTAAAACGACCATTTATTATTTGAGTAAAAATAATGATTTTTATTACTATGTTCCCGTTACCGAAATAACTAATGATCATACTGAACCAGTTGAGGTTATTATCAACAATTTAAAATCGACTCCCGTTTATCAAACTAATTTAATTAGTTATTTGACGGCTTCGGCTAATCTATTAAGTTATGAATTGCTGGAAAATAGTATATCTTTAAGTTTTAATAATTATTTACTGGCTAATTTAGAGGAAAAAGAAATCTTAGAAGAGGTTAAATATTCAATTGCCTTATCGCTACGCGATACTTATGATATTACCGAGGTAATATTTAATGTCGAAGACGAAGAAATCGCAAAAGTCGAAATTAACTAAAAGTATAAAGCTTGAATTTTTATCTATACTATTAAATAGCGTTAAGCTATTTTTTTAAGCATGAACAAATACTTGATTTACACCCTATTTTAAGTTATAATTTAGTTGTTCCTGTCCTCGTAGCTCAGCAGGATAGAGCAATCGCCTTCTAAGCGATCGGTCAGGCGTTCGAATCGCCTCGAGGATACCATTTTAAAAAGAAAAACAGTTATTAAAGCTGTTTTTTTATTTTTTTTAACTTAATTTAATCGTAGATAGTTTTCTTTTTCTGGTTTTAATTTCGGATAATTTTTCTTCAGGTTTTAAATCAGAAAACTCTAATCCCAACTTTTGATAAATGGCTTTTACTTCTTCAAGCGTAACTCCCTCGGTATACCAATCAAAATATTTTTTATAATTTTTACTTTTTTTAAACAATAATATTCTTCCCGTTACGGTAAATAAATCAATAATATCCGCATCCGGAATCGTCTCTTTATTTGGCACTTTTTTAAAGCCCAATCTCTCTAAATCTAAAACATCATTTAAAGCTTTTAATCCTGGAAAAGAACATTCCGGTAAAGATAGATTTTGTTCAATATAATCAATTAAATAAGATAGAACCCTAAAGGCTTCTTCACGGCTCATCCCTAAAGGTAACATAAAAGGATCCAATGTCCAATCCATTTTTTCCACATTATTTTTTAATTTAATGTATCCTTCCCCAATACGTTGATAAGAAACATATCTTAAACGATAAATATTTTGATTACCTAGTTCATGATTTTTTAACCTAGCATCAAATTCATAATCTCGACTCATAATTAATCTCCTTGCAAAAAATATTATAACATAACGGAGTTACAATGCGTAACTTTTATTCTTTAGTTATTTCAATACCAATAGGTTCCCCATTTAAATCAATATCTTGGGCTAAGGTATCACTATAAGCCATGTTAGTGGCTAAAGTCTCATTTTCAATATATTCTTGGAAATTGGTAATGGCTTCTTTGACAAGTGGTGAAGCATTAAATACCACTTTAATTCGATCAGCCACATTGTATTCTTTCGTTTTTCGCATATTTTGAATTTTTGAAACTAATTCGCGGGCTAAGCCCTCTAAAACTAAATCAGGTGTAATTTCGGTATTTAAGATAATAAAGTTATTGTTATCCATGCCCACATTAAAGCCTTCTTTTGCCGTAAAGCGAATATCCACCATCTCTTTAGTTACCGTTAAGTTTTCGGCACCAAGTGGCATCGTAATAGCTTCTCCACTATTTAATTTCGTGATTTCCGCCATGGTTAAATTGGCTAAGTTGGTTTGGAAGTCTTTTATTTTGGCCCCTAAGGTTTTACCTACTTCTTTAAAGTTTGGTTTAACACTTAAATCCATATAAGCGCTTAAATCATCAATGAAATTAACTTTTTTAACATTTAATTCTTCTTCAATTAAAGCGGTCATATCGCCAATAACTTTTTTATTTTTGCCATCAATTAGGGCTTCCGCAAGCGGTTGCCGCACCTTAATTTTAGCCTCTTCCCGGACATAACGACCGGTACTAATGAGACTGCGAACTAAATCCATTTGGGTTTCTAATTGTAAATTAATTAATTTAGCATCATATTTTGGATAATCAGTTAAATGCACGGATTTTTCGCCCGTTAAATTGCGATACATTTCTTCGGCCAAGAAAGGGGTAAGCGGTGCCATTAATTTACTTAAGCCCACTAAAACTTCATAGGTTGTCATATAAACACTTTTTTTCGAATTATCGAGTTCACTCGCCCAGAAGCGATTCCGATTTCGGCGAATATACCAGTTTGATAAATCATCGGAAACAAAGTCAGTTAAATAATGAACCACTTTATTTAAATCATATTCATCAAAAGCATTTGTAACATTTTTAATTAAGCCGTGATATTTGGAAATTAACCATTTATCGATGTCGGGCCGCATATTATAAGCAACAGCACATTCATCAGTATCAATACCATCGACATTGGCATACATCGTAAAGAAATTATACGCATTTTTTAACGGATTAAAAAATTTCGAATAAACCTCTTTTAAACCATCAATATCAAATTTTAATGGCGTCCAAACCGGTGAAACATAAGGTAAATAAAATCTAACCACATCGGCCCCATATTCTTTAATCGTGGTAAATGGTTCGACAATATTGCCCCGCGATTTACTCATCTTTTTCCCTTCCGCATCGAGTAATAAGTCATTTACTAAAACATTTTTAAAAGGACTACATCCTTTGACAAAAGTAGAAATTACTAAAAGGGTATAAAACCAACCACGAGTTTGATCGATACCTTCACAAATAAAGTCGGCCGGGAATTGTTCTTCGAACAACTTTTCATTTTCAAAAGGATAATGATATTGCGCAAAAGGCATTGAACCCGAATCAAACCAACAATCTAAAACATCGGCAATGCGGTGCATTTCGTCCCCACATTTCGGACATTTTAAAGTGACCTCATCAATATAGGGCTTATGTAAATCAAAATCTTCGCCAATTGGGCAAGTGGCCATTTCCTTTAATTCGGCAATTGAGCCCACCATATGGTTATAGCCGCATTTGCATTTCCAAAAAGGAATAGGACTACCCCAATACCGACTGCGCGATACATTCCAATCTTTTGCCCCAGCAATCCAATTGGCAAACCGTTTTTCCCCAACATAAGCCGGATACCAATTTACTTTTTTATTGGCTTCGACCATTTGATCTTTAAACTTGGAAACGGCAATGTAATAACTTGGCATAGAATAATAGATTAAAGGCGTATGGCAGCGCCAGCAATGAGGATATTCGTGCATAATTTTTTGTTTTTTAAATAATTGATCATGTTCTTTTAAATAATCAACAACCTCTTCATTAACATCGTGAACAAATTTTCCTTGCCATAATCCCGCGGTATAACAACCATCTTTACCAACCGGATTTAAAACAGGTAAATCATAATTTCGGCCAACATTGGCATCATCATCCCCAAAAGCAGGAGCAATATGGACAATACCAGTTCCATCTTCCATTGTTACATATTCATCACAAGTAACATAAAAGGCCTTTTTATCGACATCTAAACACGGAATTAATTGTTCATATTCCGTATATTCTAATTCTTTACCTTTAAAAGTTTTTAAGATTTCGACCTCATCACCTAAAACACTTGAAACTAAGGCCTTGGCTAAAATAAATTTATTTCCCCGCGATTCTACCAAACAATAATCTTCCGTCGGATTAACACATAAAGCCACATTGGCAACTAAAGTCCAAGGAGTTGTCGTCCAAACTAAAAAGTAAATATCGGCATCTTTTTGTTTAAAGGGGACATATACCGTTAGGGCTTGATCTTGTTCGTAATCTTGAGCCACTTCGTGAGAAGCCAAACCGGTACCACAATGAGGACAATATGGTACCACCCGAGTTCCTTCGTAAAATAAACCTGCTTCATAGAATTTCTTTAAAATCCACCATTCGGTTTCAATATATTCGTTTTTATAAGTTAGATACGGATTTTCAACATCAATAAATTGACCCATTTTACTAGTAAGATCGGTAAAAGCAGCTTCATTTTCCCGCACACTTTTCCGACATTCTTCGTTAAACTTAGCCACCCCTAAGGCCTCAATTTCTTTTTTCGAAGAAATGCCTAGTTTTTTTTCGACATGATTTTCAATTGGCAAACCATGAGTATCCCAACCAACTTTCCGAATAACTTTTTTACCTTGCATCACATGATATTTACAAAGGGCATCTTTAAGATTTTTAGCCACCATGTGATGAAGGCCGGGAAAACCATTGGCAAAAGCTGGGCCATCATAAAATACATAGTTTTGGGCATTTTTCCGGAGTTCATTTTGTTCTTTCATAATTTCATTAATGCCACCCCAAGAAGCCAAAATACTTTCTTCAACTTCCGCTACGGGCCGTTTGTCTAATTCTTTAAAATTTTTCATTCTCTTTCCTTCTTTCCAAATAAAAAAGGTCGTGCCAAAGGACGAGTTTCCCCGTGGTACCACCTTTATTTTTTTACTCATTTTCTCCTAACGCGAGATGACGAAATAACTTACTTCATTTTTCAGTTATTCAACTAGCAAGGGATATATATTTAATTTTCTTTATAGTCTTTCACCTCAAGGACTAATTCGCTAGCAAGAATTGATTAAATATACCTGTCTTGGTCTTCATTTTTAACATATTCCTATTATAATTTTTCCCCGTTTTAAAGTCAAGCGTTACTTATTATATTCGTTTATTAACGGGATAAATAAATTTTGTAATAAGGTTAACCCCTCCGGAGTATCGGCTTCCGCCCGAAAGGTTAAATTATTGCCCGTATTACTGCCCCGAATTAAAGCCCAACCATTGGTAAAATTAACCCGAATGCCATCAATATCATTAATTGGGTAGCGCCTTTTTTGACAATATTCCTTGATATTTGCTACTACTTTTACTTTTAAGGCATCTGTTGTCGGAATCTTTAACTCCGGTGTATTGTAATAATGGGGAATATCTTCACATAATTTACTTAGTTTTTCACTTGTCTTCGATAAAAGTTCGAGTAACCGTAAAGCGGCATAAAAGGCCGAAGCCACATCATTGGTCCTGTCGCGAAAGAAAATGTGGCCTGAATATTCGGCCCCAAAGGGAAGATTATCGGCTAAAACCTTGGCTTCGGTAAAACTAGCCCCTGTGCGATAGCAAATACCTCTGGCCCCAAATTTATTAATTTCATCGGCAACACTCTTAGAACACTTTACATCATAAAGATAGGTTTTATTAGTAACCTCTTTATTAAGTTCCCGAATCATTAAAATCATATAGTTTTCAATAGGCATTAACTCGCCATTTTCCATCACAACCCCTAGCCGATCACCATCGCCATCAAAAGCAATCCCTAAATCAGCTTTACTATTTTTAACAGCCTCACTTAATTGTTGCATATTTTCGGGTACCGCGGGATCAGGATGATGATTAGGAAAATTACCATCACTGGCCTCATTAATAATTTCCAGTTCCAAGTTAAAATTACTAAATACTTTTCGCGCGTAAAGTGCGGTTATTCCGTTACCACAATCCAAAACGACTTTGCGCTTGCGTTGACCAAATTTAAGAGCATATTTTAAATATTCTAAATATTTATCAAAAATATTTTGGTGATCGCATTGACCCATTCCTTTTAAAAAATTACCTGCCAAAGTATAATTTTTAAAATCCGTTATCATTTCGCCGCGCGCATTAATAACGCCCTTATCTAAAGAAAACTTAAAACCATTTTCATCTTTGGGATTATGCGATGCCGTAACCATAATGCCCGGCAATTGGTTTAAATAGCGCGCATAGTAATTCATCGGCGTTGTCGTTTGGCCATAGTCGATAACATTTAGACCCGTGGAGGTTAGACCTTTAACTAAACTTTGAGTAAGGGCATCACTACTTAAGCGATTATCCCGGGAAACAATACAGCGATTAATTTGCATTTTTTCTTGCAAATAAGAACCATAACTAAGGCCAATGGTATAGGCCAAATCTTCGTTTATTTCTGTCGGGTACTTGCCCCGAATATCATAAGCGCGAAATATTTCTTCGTTCATTTTTCCTCCTATTTAATAATGGCTTCTAAAGCCAATTTAATCATATTATTTAAGTTTGTTTCCCGTTCTTGAGGACTTAAAACGACTTGTGAATATTTAGAATCAACTACTGTTGCCATCACCGCCGCAGCAACATCACAAGAATTAGCCACATGAATAATGCCAAAGGCCTCCATTTCTTCGGCTAAAATATTATATTCTTCGGGGATTCTTTTTAAAACTCGTTCAAAGTCAATATAGGGGCCAAAGACATCCATCGTTGTCATCATTCCTTTACGAATTTTAATATTTAACTCCCTAGCCGTAGTCTCAACCGCTTTAGTTAAAGCTTCATGGGGTTTTACCACAAAGTTAGGATAATTATTATAAGTATAAGCAAAATTAGATTCCGAATAAACGGCATCGGCTAAAATAATATCCCCAATTTCCGCTTCAGGGCTTACGGCCCCACATGTTCCAATGCGCATTATTTTGGTTACATGAAAATAATGAATTAATTCAAAAGTATAAATACTGGCACTAGGCATGCCCATGCCACTTCCCATAACAGTTATTTTTTGACCCTTATAAAAGCCCGTATAACCTGACATATTGCGAATATTGGTTACCAACTTGGCTTGTTCCAAAAAATGTTCGGCGATATACTTGGCCCGTAGTGGATCACCAGGAAATATTACAAAAGATCCTATATCAGCCCCTGCTTCAATATGAATGGGATTATCCCCAATAAACATCCGTATCACACCCTTTATATAAGCATACCACAAATTAGTTTATTATGCTATTTTTTCTGGTGCCTTCATGTCAAGTTATAAAAAGGATCAAAATTAAAACCGGAAATAAATAAACGGATTATATAATGAACTAACTAAAAACATAATGGAAATAATAAAGATCCCTAGCAAAAGAGCTTTCTTAATCATATTATAAAGTCGATTATTTTGAAATTTTTGATCTAATGTTTGACTGATATTAAAACTAAATATAATAGCAAATAAAAAATATGGTAAAGCGGAAATCACATTAGGATTAGCATTTAAAAATTTGGCTAAATTAATCGTATTAGCGCCTTTAAATAAATGACTCAAAATTAACGTTAAATCACCTAAAGAATTAACCCGGAAAATAATCCAACCAATATTAATCAAGATAAACGTTATAACATATTTTATTACTTTAGGAATTCGTTCGTAACATTTTCCCCATAACTTCTTTTCGCCAATTAAAAGGATTAAATAATAAAGACCCCAAATAATAAAATTCCACGCTGCACCATGCCAAAAACCAGTTAAAAGCCAAACTATGGTCATATTTAATAGCCACCGACTCACCCTCACCCGATTTCCGCCTAGAGGAATATAAACATATTCGCGGAAAAAAGTTGTTAAACTCATATGCCATCTTTGCCAAAATTCCGTAATTGATTTGGCCATATACGGATAGTTAAAGTTTTCTAAAAATTCAAAACCAAAAATTTGGCCTAAACCAATAGCCATATCGGAATAACCACTAAAATCAAAATAAATTTGGAAAGTATAAGCCAAAATACCTAAAATTAAAACTCCACTACTAAAACCACCTAAACTACCACTATTATAAATGGCATCGGCAATAATTGCCATATTATTAGCAATAATAACTTTTTTACCTAAACCAACAATAAAACGTTCTACTCCATGAATAATTTTCGTTAAACTTTCTTGGCGATTTTCAAGTTGTTTTTCAATTGTTTCATACCGCACAATTGGTCCCGCAATTAATTGAGGGAAAAAGGAAATATATAAGGCTAAATTAAAAAAGTTTTTTTGAACACTAATTTTACCCCGGTATAAATCAATAATATAAGTTAAAATTTGAAATGTATAAAAACTAATCCCAATTGGTAAAACAATATCCTTGATTTCCCAGGAAGTTTTAAAAAGATGATTTAAATTAGTAATAAAAAAATTCGTATATTTAAAATATAATAAAGAACTAGTGATAAGTAGGATACTTATCACTAAACAAATTAATTTGTTTAGTTTTTGCTTTTGAAAATGATTAATAAGTAACCCAAAAATATAACTTATAAATACCGTTAAAAGCATAAGTAAAATATATTTTGGTTCGCCCCAAGCATAGAAAACTAATGAAAAAATTAGTAATAATATGTTTTTAATTTTCATGTATTTTCGCGGAATGATAAAATAACATATTAAAAGTAAGGGCAAAAATGCAAAGATAAAAGTTAAACTACTAAATAACATATTAATTACTTCCTTTCAACATAAAAGTATCTAAGACATAAAAATCAATATTACCAATAAATAAAACTTTGGAAATGTCTTTGTCTTTAATAAACTTCTCAATATTGAATTCTTCACCCATATCGGTTTCGTAAGCCCGTAAATCAACATAATAGGACT
Source organism: uncultured Bacilli bacterium (assembly GCA_947628545.1). Classification (GTDB taxonomy): domain Bacteria; phylum Bacillota_I; class Bacilli_A; order RF39; family UBA660; genus Onthocola_B. The sequence continues at coordinate 37,591 of CANRAJ010000001.1, forward strand.
TATTAAAATGACTGGCTAATAAATCACTAATAGCATTATCATAAGATTCGCCTATTACTAATAAATTTTCTTTATGTGGTTGATGAAAATCAAATTCAATTAAACCTAAATCAGGGCCATAATAGCCACCATAACTTGGTATCCCATATTCTCCTTTTAAATAGAGATCTTTATCACTATATCTATCTACTAAAGAATCATTATAATAAACATCATAATCCGGTAAATCAAATAAATAAGCACATATTTGTTCTTTAAAGAGAAAAGTTCCACCAATACTTATCGCTTTAGAGCCACTCATATAGGCATCAAAACATCTTTCCGTAGTATATTTTTGAGCATCCTCACCTGTAAGCATTTTAATTACTTCTTGATAGGCCTTATAAGAACCTTTATAATTCCAATGATGATCAGTTTTATAAAAATAATTTTGATATTCTGAAAGATTATTTTGAGTTTAGGTAAAAAAATAGTTGACAAGAAAAAAGATGAAAATGTGGAAAACTTTTTCATCTTTTTATATC
>CANRAJ010000002.1 GCA_947628545.1 uncultured Bacilli bacterium
GTTAATTCTCCTTTATCGTCTGGTTGAGTGACAGTTAGAATTAATTCTGGTACTTTAGTTGTATGAGTTTCGTCTGGTGCTACTATCTTTCCATCTTCTTCTTTACCTTCTAAGATTTCTCCTTCGGCATTTTTAAAGTTTGTATATCTTAATTCATTTTTAGCAATATTTAAATAAACATAATAATTATCTTTAGCATTATTTGTCGCGTTATTAGCTATTAAGGTTGCTGTTCCGGTTACACCATCACCTACACTAATATTTCCTTCATTAAAGTTATCCATATTAGCCGTAATCATAATATCACTTTCGGTATTTTCTTCATCTTTTACTTGATCTGATGTAATATTTTTATCATTTAAAGAAAATGATAAAACATCCGTAGTTCCTGATTCCGCATTAATATTAACATCTTGTTTACCAGTACTTTGGCTAGCAAAGAAGGCATAAGTTGCACCAACTACTACTAGCAATAAAGTAATAATGGCTATTATTGATAATATTAAAGTTTGCTTTTTATTTTCCTTTCTTAAATTATTCTTTTCTTCTTCATTCATTACCACGACACTCCTTTATTTTTTATATTTTTATTATACATCTAAAGAGATGTAATATCCAGACATAAGAAAAAATATTTTTTTCCTATCTTCCCTTTCATTATATATATATATATATATTGTAAAGAATTTTGGAAAAATTTTATTTACTTGACGTCAAATAAAAAATAATCCTTTGCAAGGACTATTAATTATTGATTTGTTCTACTATTTCTTTAAAATTAAGTCGCATACTGGCTTTAATTAAAATTTTATCATCTTTTTGTTTTAATTTATTAATTAAATTGATGGCATCGGTATTGTTGGAAAAATGATAACTATTTTGAGAAGCAAAACCTAATTCTATGGCTTTTTTATTGATTAAATTAGTATATTCACCAACAGTTATGAGAATATCAATGTCTTCTTCCACTATTAAAGAACCAATATCAGAATGAAGTTTTTCTGAAAATTCTCCTAATTCTAACATGGTACCTAACACCGCTATTTTGCGGCCACGTAAAGATCCCAAATATTTAATACTGTAACTTAAGGAATCAAAATTAGAATTATAACAATCATCGATAATGGTAATACCCTTATTTTCAATTAGATGCATCCGATTTCGGGATAATTCAAAATTTTCAATTCCTTTTTGAATTTCATCATGTGTTAAATTAAAGATGGAACCAACAGTGATGGCAACTAGAGCATTATAGATAAAATGTTCACCCCCAATTGGAACATGATAAGTAATATCTTGACAAGTAAAAATACTTTCATTTTCCTTTTCCGTAATATCTTGGGCTTGAAATTGGGCCTTATTTTTTATACTAAAAGTTTTAATATTATATTTTGCTTGATTATTTTGATACCATTCATTTAATAAATCATTATCTAAATTTAAAACTAAGGTACCATTTTCTTTTAAACCCTCAAGAATTTCTAATTTGGCTTTTAAGATATTTTCCCGACTTCCTAAATTACCAATATGAGCCGTTCCCACATTAGTAATAATTGCCACATCGGGTTTAGCAATATTCGTAAGATAACTTATTTCACCTAAATGGTTCATCCCCATTTCGACAACTAAAATATCTTTTTGGGGATCCATGGCTAAAATAGTTAAAGGTAGACCAATATGATTGTTTTGATTACCAATTGTTTTATAAGCATTATATTTTTCATTTAAGACACTATAAACCATATCTTTCGTACTTGTTTTTCCAGCACTACCAGTTACTGCAACAACTGGTTTTTGAAATAAACTTCTTTTATAACTGGCTAATTCTCCTAAACATTTAATGGTATCCTCAACAACAATAATACATTTATCATTTTGCTTTAAATAATCTATTAAAGAAGAAGGAAAATCATTTTTGGATAGTATCGCGACCTTGGCTCCTCTTTCAAAGGCCTCTTTATAGAAATCATTACCATCAAAGTTTTCCCCAATAATTCCAATATATAAATCATTTTGCTTTATTTTACGGGTATCAGTTACCACATTATTAATTTGACAATTTAATTCATTTAAAATAGTTTGGTAAGTAATATTTTTTAAAATATCTTCCAGTTTCATCATTTCACTCCCTATTTTATTGTAATTATATCTTATTTAAATAATTTTGTATATACATCTTTAAAGTCCGAAACTAAGTTAATGGTAATCTTTTGGCGAATCACCGAAGGAATATAATCCAGATCGCTACTATTGGCTTTAGGTATATACACAACACTTACATCATTATTATATGCAGCAATGAGTTTTTCCTTTAATCCTCCGATGCGTAAAACTTCGCCATTTAAAGATAATTCTCCCGAAAAAGCAATGTTTTTGGCAATCTTTTGCTTTTTTAGTAAAGATAAAATTCCAACAGCAATGGCTAATCCCGCGGATGGACCGTTTTTCTTTGTAGCACCATCTAAAAAATGTAAATGAAGATCTTTTTTATCCAAAGAAATTTTATACTTATTTTTTAAATAACTGATTGCTACGCGCACGCTTTCATCCATAGTATCGCCCACCAAACCAGTGATAATTATTTTACCAGTGCCCGGATAAGTGACAACCTCTAGTTTGGTAGTATAGCCCCCATAACCACTAACCGCTAAAATATTTACTTCACCATATTTACCTAATGATAACGGATTTTTAAAGTTTTGCCCTAAGCCCAAATATGTTTGAATATCATTTTGGGTTATGCGCTTTTTATTTTTGATAATCGCTTTACGGTAAATTGTGGCTAAAATCCGTTCTAATTCTCTGACTCCGGCCTCATTAGTATAATTAGTTATAATAAAACTTAATAATTCGGCCGAAATATTTAAAGATGGACCATTTAATTCTTTTTTTATTTTTGGAATTAAATAATTTTTAGCAATATCTTGTTTTTCAAAAATAGTATAACTATTTAATTTTATTACTTCGACCCGATCTAAGATCGTTTCCGGAATATTTTCGATATTATTTGCGGTTAAAATAAATAAAACATTACTTAAATCAAAGGGTTCTTCAATATAGTTATCCGTAAATAATTGATTTTGGACTGGATCAATTATTTCAAGTAGGGTACTAGCCGGATCCCCCCGATAATCCTTCGTCATCTTATCGACTTCATCGATTAAGATAACGGGGTTTTTACTGCCGGCCTTTCTTAAGGCCTGAATAATTTTTCCCGGATTGGCGCCTAAATACGTCCGTCTGGAGCCAATTAATTCTGTTGAATCATTTAAACCTCCAACAGATATTTTATAAAATTTCCGTTTTAAGACACTCGCAATTGCCATCGCAATAGAAGTTTTCCCAACGCCCGGTGGTCCTACTAAACAAATAATCGGACTTTTTAAATCTTTATTAAGATTTTTAATTGCAATATATTCACTAATGCGATTTTTAATTTCTTTTAAACCATAATGTGTTTGATCCAAATCCGTAATTACTTTTTGACTATCCCCAGGATCTTTAGTTTCTTTTTGCCAAGGTAAATTTAAAGTCCAATCTAAATACGTCCGCAAAACACTAAATTCCGGACTAGTTTCATTAAGTAAGGCATATTTGGCAATTTCATTAGCCAATTTGGTTTTGGTCGCACTATTTAATTTTAATTTTTCTAATTGAGCAAGAAATAATTCACTTTCCTTTTCTTGGGTGGTTTTTTCCCCTAATTCGGCTTGAATAACCTTTAATCTTTCTTTTAAAATAAATTCTTTTTGGTTTTCTTCCATGGAAATGCGTAACTTTTCATCGATTTCTTCATCAAGTTTAAGTATTTCGATTTCTTCTTTTAAATCATTAATTAAACTAATTGCCCGATTTAAAGGATTAATATTTTGCATATATTCGCATTTTTTTTCATAATTAAAATTCAAAAAAGAGGCAATAATATCGGTTAAATTACTTAAATTTTTAGTTTTATGCACTAGCGTTAAAACACTATTGGAAATATTATCCGCCGAATCAATATATTCTTTAAGCGTAGCCAGTAATTTTCTTTTAATGGCATTTTCCTCAGACGGAACAAACTTTGGTAATTCTAATTCCCTAATGGCCGCATTTAAAATATCAGGATTTATAGTGGCCGGATAATAACTATCAATAACTATCCGATTTATCCCTCTTAAGGTAACTCTTAAGTTATTATTTGGTAATTCTATTTTATTTTTAATTTTGGCAATAACTCCAACTCGGGGTAAATCCTCAACATTGGGCTCTTCTTCTTTAGAATCTAGGGGGGCAACAACTAATAATTTACTATCATAATTATCGATGGCTTGTTTAATTATTTGCTTACTTAATTTATTATTTAGTTCAATTTTAATTTCTTGATTAGGCAATATTAAAAGTTCTTTAAGGAGTATAACTATGATTTCGTTTTTCAAGAAGTGCACCTCCAAACATACAAATTATTATAAGTATATTTAATTTAAAAGTAAAGAAAAAAGATAACTTTTGTTATCCTTATCTTCCCCGAATTACTGGTTCATCATCCAAGGCATTTCGAAGTTCATTTAAAGCACTTTCATTTACCGCGAAAAACTCTTTGTAATGGTTAATTAAAGTTTGTTGTTCGGCAATTACGGTTTCTTTGGCTTTCAAAGTTTCTTCTAAGATGCGATCTCTTTCTTGAATTGATTTAATACTGGCTTCGGCTTGCTTTATTTGATCATCCTTAGCCGCATTTTCTTCCGTTAATTGTTTAATTTGACTTTCTTTGGTTGCCACCATTGCTTCTAAATCTTTATTAGTTTGCATTAAATTTTGATTTCGCATGGTTAAATCTTTAATTTTTTGAACGGCTGCTAGAGCAAGTTTGGTGTAATCGCCTTGATCATCACCTTTGGTTTCTTTGACCTCTACTTCTTTTTGTGTTTCTTCCACTACTTCTACTTTTTCAACTTGCTTTTCTTCTTTAACAGGTGTTAAATTGCTTTTTAAATAATCGCTGCGCACCCGGGATAAATTATCTGGATTGCCATATTTAGTGTGGCCATTTTTAGCACTATTTTCATATTCGCGGCTAAATTCTTCATCGCTTGGCCATAAAAGATAAGATACGGCAAGAGCTTCTTCATCATTCGTTAGCATTTTTTCTTGGGTAGTTGCCAAATAAACATTTAATGAAGCAATATCATCCGCGGCGATTTTATATACTTTTTCATTTTCTTTATCTTCATTTAAAGCCTGTTGTAGAGCACATTTTTGGAGATAGTCGTACCGTAAAAATGGTAAATATTGTGGATTGCCATATCTACCATAGTACGTTGTAATATCCTTTTCTAAAACATCTTGATCATCATTAACATTTTTATTATCTAAGGCCTTAACGTAACTTTGATGTAAAAAGAAAGGATACTCGCTTAAAAACAAATCATCGTCGGGCCAGATTAAATAGGAAACGAGAATATCATTGGTAACATTTTGGCTAGGAAAAACAGGACATAAGCCAGAAATTTGAACTTTTTCTTCCGCAAGATGATTTAAAACATCAGCCACAACTTCTTGACCAATTTGATAAACTTGATTTTGTTTTTCATTATCAAACATTGCTTCATTTAATTTTTCCGAAGATGCTTTTGCAAATATAATTTCGGTTTTTAAATTATCTTCCTTGCCTAAATTATGGGCATTTAACAAATTTAATCTTTGTTCTTGAATACTTTTAATTAACGTTGCTACTTCCATATTCTCACCTAGTATAAGAATACAATAAATAAGCGAAAAAGTCAAAGAGTATTAACCAAAAGTTTTTGTTTTCATAAAATATCTTGATTGGAGGAATTTATAATGATTTCCTGGTTTAGTAATCTTGATTATGTTTTACAAGCCTTAATTGCCACCATTTTTACCTGGAGTATCACCGCCATTGGAGCAGGTATTGTTTTTGCCTTTCGCCGCATTAATAAAAACATGATGGATGCCATGTTGGGCTTTTCCGCGGGGGTTATGATTGCAGCAGCCTTTTTCTCCTTACTATCACCAGCCATTGAAATGGCTAATAATTTACATATGCTCCCTTGGTTAGTAGCCTTTATTGGTTTTATCTGTGGTGGTATTTTACTTTTTATCGGTGATAAAATCTTTGATAAAAAATTAAAACAAGCCAATAAAAATAAAATTAAACGTTCCTTAATGCTTATTTTTTCCATTACTTTACATAATATACCCGAAGGGATGGCTGTCGGTGTTGCCTTTGGCTCTTTGGCTTATGGCATTGAAGGGGCAACATTAACTTCAGCCATTATGTTGGCCATTGGGATTGGTTTACAAAATTTTCCCGAAGGAACGGCTGTATCTGTACCTTTACTCCGCGAAGGATTTTCCCCGCAAAAAGCTTTCTTTTACGGGCAATTAAGTGGTATTGTAGAGCCTATTGCCGGCATTATAGGTGCGCTTTTAGTTATTAAAGTAAGAATTCTTCTCCCTTATCTTTTAGCCTTTGCCGCGGGAGCCATGATTTATGTAGTTGTCCAAGAACTAATTCCCGAAAGTCAAACAAACAAGAAAAAAGACCTTATGGCCTTATTTACTATGATTGGTTTTTCTTTAATGATGATTTTAGACATCGCCTTAGGTTAATTAATAGCTTATTTTAACAAAAGCATTATGATCTTTTAATTGAATAGCATAAAAATCATCATTTAGAGGTACAATTTTTTGAGCCGCAATTTCTTTTTGTAAAATATTGTGATAAATAATATCAATTTTATCATTTTCTCGACTAAAGATAAACTCATTATTTTTAATAACTTCAAATTCAACATCAACTGCTTCTTTAACATATGAATGTAAGACATCACCAGTATTTACCCGATAAAAAGTATATTGCCATTTATCTTCTCGCGGTAAATCCACATACAACCGATTATCATTTAAAAGAATTACATGACTCACATTATCTTTATAATTGGCCTGGATACTTTTTTGATTATTAGCATCAATATAAATATAGAAATTACCATCATCATTGATATAATAGCATGGTGTTCCATAAAAATATTCCCCATTGGCTATTTCCATAATACCTTTAATAGTATAAATTTTTTTATCTTGCGTAAGTACTAATTCTTTAGTTCCAGAATCCTTAACATTTTGAATTCGATAAAAACCCGAAAATTTAGTAACTACCAAATTATTATCTTCAACGGGATAATCTTTATCACCCACTTTTTTTAATAAAGAATCATAAATCGTTAAGGTTTTATCTTTAACCATTAAAATAAAATCATCCAAAACAATAGCATTATCATAACTATAATCAAAAGCCATATTGCCACTGCTATTAATTAAACCATATTTGCCATTTTTCTTAAGAGCATAATAAGTTGTATTATCCGAACTTAGTTTGATTTCTTGGTTTTCCGGCCGGAGAATAATATTTCCTTTTAAATCTATTATGCCACTTAAATTACCATTTTTATAAACTAAATTATTAATCGTTTTAATCTTTACTGTAGTATCAGTTATCTCATCCCAGATGATATTAATATTTTCTAATCTTTTTTGGGAATTTTTAAGATCCCAAATATAGTTAGATAATCCTTCAATATATAGGTATGAACCAGTTACACCAGCAACTTCAATATCGCGAATATGTTTAACATTTTGATCAATTATTTTCCCACTGGTATAATCATATAATAAACCATTTTCATTATTTTCGGAGTAAATAATATTTTCCCATTGGTTATTATTCTTTCCTTGAACTAAATTATAAAGATATAAATAGGAAACATATTTATTATTAGCGCTGGCTTCATCGGTATATATTTCGTGAAGATAATTTTGGGGATTATTAAAATCTAGATTACCTTTAACAATACTATTATTTTTATAAAGCGTATATTTATCATTAGTTTTTACCAAATAGTAACCATCAAATAAGCAGTATAAAGAATCTTTTCCCGTTTGTTCCTCTAAAACAGCTAAATCAGCCGTGATTAATCTAATTTTATCTTGATATTCCACCCGATAGATATCGTTTCCGCAGTAAGTAGGATTTTGGTATTCCGCATTGGGTTCTTGATAAGTAAAATCAATATGTTCTTCCACTTCTGTTTTCCCCGATGGCTTATGACCATTTAGAAAAAAATGATAAATGACAATAACTCCAATAAAAACGACAACACAAATGGCAACAACTTTAATCGTTTTAAATATTTGTTCCTGCGTTTGCATATCATCACCTATAATAAGATTAACAAAAACTATGGTTTTTTGCAAGAAAAAAGCTAATCATCTCGATTAGCCCTATTTTAATTATTTTCCGTTAAAATTTCCATCGCCCGGCGCATCTTCATATCGTATTTAACAATATCTTTAGTGCCATAGGCTTTAAGTAATTCTTCGACACTAATGCCATAACTTTGAGCCATTTCTTCGGCTCTTTTATCAACTTCTTTTTCCGTAAAATCAATTTTTTCAGCATCGGCAATCGCTTCAATTAAATAACGATATTTAACTCTTTTTTCGGCTTCGGGAGCCATTTGTTTATGTAACGCCTCAGGAGTTGTACCTGTAATTTCATAATATTTTTCAATATCAAGGCCTTGCATTTGTAATTGTTGGGCATATTGGTCAATCATCCGATGGACTTCTTCATCAATTATTTCGGGATTAATTTTGACTTTCATATTTGCCGCCGCTTTTTCTAAGCAAGTATCTAAGAACTTATCTTCGATTTCATGTTCTTTATGATGTTTAAGATCTTCTTTGACTTTATTTTTTAAATCATCGACCGTTTTAACATCATCATAACCCAAATCTTTAAAGAATTCTTCATCCATTTCTGGTAAAGAACGTGTTTTAATTTCGTTTACCGTAACTTCAAACCGTACTTTTTTATTTTTTAAATCTTCCACATAATTTTCGGGAAATTGGAGATTTAAAGTTTTCTTTTCGCCGGCTTTTAAACCAATAAGGCCTTCTTCAAAACCAGGAATAAAGGTATGAGAACCAATTTCAAGTGGATAGTTTTCACCACTACCACCATCTAATTTTTTCCCATCAACGAATCCTTCAAAATCAATAACGGCAGTATCTTTATCAGCAACGACACCATTTTCTTTAACGACTACATCCGCCATTCTTTCTCTTAACTGAGCAATTTCTTCATCAATTTCTTTAGCACTAACAGTGGCTTTTTCTTTCTTTAAGCCCAACTTTTTATATTCGCCTAAAGTAACTTCCGGATGCGTAATAAAAGTAAACTTTAAAATGATATTAGTGTCACTAATGCCAGTTATATCGACAGTTGGTTCAATAACAGGCACAATTTTTTGTTCTTCTAAAATCTTTTTATAAGCAACTTGAATGGCTTCATTAGCGGCATCAGGATATAGAGATTCTATCCCAAAATTTTTAAGATAGATATCTTTAGGGACACTACCTTTCCGGAAGCCATCAACTTTAGCATCTTTAACTTTTTTCTTAAAAGTTTTATCTATGGCATCTTTCCATTCTTTTTCTAATTTAATTTCAATTTCATGTACATTCTTTTCCATATTCTTTCCCTCTTTCAAAACTGCTTTTATTATATTATAAACTTGTAGTTTTGGCAATAAATATCGGTTTTAATTGCAAACAGTAATTAAAAAACTCATTAAAGCCACATCTTTATCGTATTTACCGGTTTTAATGCCAATATCTAAATCAGCCAAAGCACGAATATTGGCTAAAAGTTCACTTTCTTGATAATTTAGGCTATTATTATAAAGTTTATTGACTTGCCAATCTTGTAAATTCATGGCTTTACAAATCTCATTTAAAGGCCGATGATTAGCTTGATATCTTTTTAAATAATACATTTGGCGATATTCCCGAGCAAGCAAAATAATTAAGGCTAAGGGTTCAACTTTATAGACTTTTAAATTGGCAAGTATTTTCAAAGATGTTTGAAGATTCTTAGCGATAACGGCGGCCACAAAATGAAAATTATTATTATCGACTAACGAACCCACAATTCGCGTAACATCTTGATATTTTATATCTTTTTCATCCCCATAATAAAGAAATATCTTCTTAAGTTCTTCGTAAATATTATCTAAATTCATCGTATTATTTTGAATATAAGAAACGCTATCCATTGTTATCCGGTAACCATTCTTTTTAACAATTTGCATAATTTCGGCTTGTATTTCCTGATAATTTAATTTAGGTACATTTATTAAATGATATTTATCTTTAATCGTTTTCGTTATTTTCCGTCTTAAATCAATGCCATTTTGCGTTGTAAAAATAATTGTTGTCTGCAAAGAAGGATTTTCCAAATATTTACTTAGCAAGATAGTATCTTCTTCACTACTTTTGCCGGAGCCAAAATAATTAGCATTACTAGCCACAATTATTTTATCATGATTATCTAAACTATAATAACTGGCTTCTTTAAGCACATCCGCGATGGTTGTCATGTTCAAATTAAATAATAAAAAGTTTCGATTCTTAACTATTTTTTGAACTTCACGATCAATTATATGATAACTTTCAGCGGCAATAAGATAAATATTCATACTTTCTCTCCCCAATTAATTATAACAAATAAAAAAGGTTTAGCCAAACCCTTTTATCTATATAAACATTAATTAATGTACTATATTTTATGCACATTTTCCATTATGTTCTAGGCCAATATCTTAATTTAGATCCCGGTTTTCGTAATTTGATAATTATTTTGGCATATTTTTATAGCAATAGTTCCATCCCGGTCGGTTCGAAATATTTGCGATGACTGTAAATTTACTAAAACTTCTTCATGTGGATGGCCATAACTATTATTGCGGCCCACCGAAATAATGGCGTATTTCGGCTGAATTTGGTTAATAAACGCCCTACTTGATGAAGTATTGGAGCCATGGTGTCCCACTTTTAAAAAGGTTATATTGGCTAAAGCATAATTTTTAATTAAATCAGCCTCGCGCTTTTGCCCGGCATCGCCCATGAAAAGAAACTGGTAATTAGCAATTTTAAAATAAATTACATTACTATCATTATTTTCATCATCATACATTCCTGTATTTAAAAAATCTAAAGTTAAATTGGTAAGTTCTAATTTCGTTAAACCCTTTTGATAGGCAATTTTTTTCTTTTTTAAACTTTGAATTATTTTTTGTTCTAAAGAATTATAGGAATCTAGATTAAAAATCACTTTTTTTACTTTAAAAGTCTCAATTATATGTTGGACTTCACCCAAGTGATCATTATCCCCATGCGTTGTTATTAAATAATCGAGATGGCTAATTCCTAAACTTTTTAAAAATTTTAAGGTATTATCACTTAAAAAATAAGTTTTACTCGACTTAGCCCAGGATTCTTTGACTATTTCTACCTTACCTCCAGTATCAATTAATAAAACGTCTTTTTGCCAAGGCGTAATAATCACGGCGGAATCACCTTGACCAACATCCAAATAATATATTTGGTAATTATTTTGGCATTTCGGCAAAAATTTTATCATAATTAAAAAAAGAACTAAAATACCCCACTTCCGCGGTTTTGCTAGTACCCAAAATAAAAGCAAATAATATAGGACAATAAAAAATAAATTTAAACGGGGAATAATAACCATTAAGGCTAAATGACCAAAGATAGAATTAAGCAAGTTTAAAATAAGCAGACTAAAATTAAAAATAGGACTTAATAAAGGAAATAAAAAAGTAAGTAAGGCCAAGGGATAAACTAAAAGAGAAATATAAGGAACAAAAAATAAATTAGCCAAAATACTAGTTAAATTAATTTCATAATTTAAGTTAATGGTAATGGGTAAACTAAAACCAAAAGAAATTAAACTGATAACTAAAAGTTGTTTTAAATAATTTCCTTTCAGATATTTATTATTGAGAATAATGCCACCCGTGATAACAAAAGAATAAATAAAACCCACATCGTAAAAATAAAAAGGTTGCCATAAAAGTAAGATATAAGCCGTTATTAATAATAATTTAAAATTACTGAGTCGCCAATGAAAAATTTTTTGACAATTTAAAATAATATAAAATACTGCTGCCCGCATTAAAGAAGCCGCAAAATTGGTTAAAAAGCCATAAAATAGTAAAATACTGCTAATAATAATAGTTTTTTTAACTAATTTAGTTTTTTTGAAAAACAAATCTAAAACTTTTAATAAAACTCCAATATGCATACCTGAAATAGCCAGCAAATGAGCAACTCCATTTTGTTGAAACAAACTATATTCTTCACTTTTAATCAAACTTTTATCACCCAGAATAAAAATTTTTAGATAATCACTATTCTTTAATTTAGCACTACGTTTATAAAGATAAGTCTTTATTTGATAAAAAAAATTATTATCGGTTTTTATTTTAAAATTAGTTATATTATAACTACGATATATTTTTTGATTGGCTAAATAATTTTTATAATTAAAAGTATGTGGAATCGTATTATTTAAAACTACTTGGTTTTTTCCGGTAAAAGTAATTGTACATCCTAAACAAATTTGGGCTAAAGTTTTTTCTTTTTCCGCAGCGGTTTTAAAATAGTAATTAGCCGTAATTTTTTCCCGACCCTTAACTTCCAGCGTCAATTTATCACCATTTATCGTATAATCTTTAATTTGTCCCGTAATAGTTGTATCAGTATCTAAATATTTAGAATGATACTGGCGAATTTTTGTATTAAAAAACACATAGAGCAGAATAAATATTGTTAGTAAAATAAAGCGATAATTAAATACAAATAAATTCTTTAATTTTGTCATAGATGGCCTCGCCAATCCCTTTAACATTTTTAATTTTTTCGATTGTTTTAAATAAACCATTAGTTGTTCGATAATCAATTATGGCTTGGGCTTTAGCGGGACCAATTCCATTTAATTTAGTCAAAAGTTCAATTCCAGCAGTATTAATATTTACAACTAATATTTCCTCCTTTTCTTCTTTTACTTCTTCTTCTGATGCTTTTTCAGTATCTATATTTGGCTTAGGTTCTGTATTTAAATTATCATTGTCGGGAAGAGAATTATTATTTGTATTTGTACTTGCACTAGTATTATTTTCTTTATTATTTGAACTACTTACCGTAACCTCAACTTTTTTAGTAGAACTAGAACTTGATGCGTTATTGGTATTACCATTATTATTTATTGTTGCTTGATTAGATTTAGTTGATGCTTTTACACTATTGGTTTTGGCCTTTTGAGCCGGAATATTTACCACTAAACCGGCTTCAAGTTTTTTATTTAAATTAAGATTTTTCGTTTCGGCTTTACTGGTTACTCCCCCGGCTAAAGTAATTAAATCCTGAATATTATTACTTAATTCAAGATTATATACTCCGGGTTTAACCACTTCACCTTTAATATCTACTTTTATTTTTTCCAAAACCGGTTTTACAGCCAAATCTAAAACAGTATCCCTCGAAACTTTTAAATTAGCGATTTCCGTTTTTAAAAAACTTAAAAAAAAGCCAAATACTCCTATTAGTAAAAGCAAAATAATCATTCCTATTTTTTTCAAACTTATTTTTTGCCAAATGGTAGTTAATTTTAATATCATTTTTCCTCCTTTCAACTATATTATTTCCTAAACATTTTTAATTTCCTTTTTTATTGCTTTACAAATAATCTAAAAACGACTAGAATAACCTAATAAAAGAAAAGAGGTCTTTTATGAAAAAAAGAACTAAAGTTATTGCATTCGCCGGTATTGATGGCTGTGGTAAAAGTACCCAAATAAAACTTTTATATGATGCTTTAATAAGTGAATATAATATATTTATTTCTAAAATTACTTATATGCCTTTAAATGACATGAAGCAAAATAAACTCCAAGATTTATTATTAGATTGTCGTAGTGGAATTGAAATTCTCAAACAAGCCTGGGAAATTTGGCAAAAAACAAAAGATGGTTATGATTATATCTTTTGTGATCGGTATTTAATGTGTTATTTGGCTTATGCCTATGCTTATGGTTTTAAAAATATTGAACTAATTCGCCAAATGCTCTTTTTTATTAAAAACCCCGATTTAACTTTCTATTTTGATCTTGATCCGACACTAGCATTAACACGAATAAATAAGCGGGCTGAAGTTCATGATAAGCATGAAAATATAACTACTTTAACTCAAGCACAACGGGGCTACACTAAACTATTTCCCTATATGGGAGAAATTATTTCTCTTGATGCAACACAAGAGCCGGAAAAAATTAATAAAAACTTAATTAGAATTTTAAATAATCATCATTTTATTTAATTTAATCATAAAAAAATGTCGTAATATTTAAACGACATTTTTTATATGATAATTTTAATAAATCTTTAATGGTAAAATAAGTATGTTTCTTTCATTATTTTACATTTGCTTTTTTCTTTCAAAAAGTAAATCTTTTAATCCTTCTTCTAAATTATATTCAGGAATAAACCCTAAACTTTCTAATTTTGAAGAATCCAAAACTGCACGAGATATTTGAGAATAACCTTTTTGTTCTTCTTCTTTCGGAAATTCTTTTTTTATTTTTACTCCACCTAAACTTGCTAAAGTTTCAGCATATTCTCTAACTGTGGCAATTGAATTTTTATTAGCAACATTATAAGCCTCTCCCGGATTTCCCTTTAATAATATATATAAAAGCGCTACAACTGCATCTTTTACATAGCAAAATGACCGAACTTGCGTACCCGGACTTTTTAAAACGATATCTTCAATATTTAAAACATTACGTAAAAATTGGGCATCCGCCCGAGAATTATCGTCTGTAATATTAGGCCCATATACATGACATAAACGAGCTATTTTAGTATCAACGTTATATTCGGCATAATAACTAGCACAAAGAGTTTCAGCGGCTCTTTTACTTTCAGGATAACAAGCCCGAGGATTTAATATATCAGTATATCCATACTCATTTTCCTTAAAAAATACGTTTTGTTTATCGCTTACGCCATAGATTTCGCCACTTGATATGAATATCATAGAAGCATTTTTTGCTTTAGCTAACTCTAACATATTAATAGTTCCTATTAAATTGGCTTTCATAACCTCAACCGGAGTTTTAGAATAGGCTAAAGGATGAGCCGGACTTGCAGCATGAACAATAAAATCTATATCTAAACTTGCTAAATCGGCACTACAAACATCATCCTCAATAATATGGATATTATCCAAATATTTTGAAAACTTTTCTTCTAATTTTTTGGCATTTCTTCCTAAAGCATAAATATCAATATTACTTTTTTCATCTTGATTTAATTTTGCTAATAAATCAACAAATGTAGACCCAATAAGCCCACCTGCTCCGGTTATTAGCACTTTTTTATGGGAAATTTTTTTTAATATTTCTTTATCTATCATAAATTCTCCTAAAATTATTTTAACCAATTTTCTTTTTTGGTATGTAAAATTGCCTCAAAAAGTTCAATATCTTCAATAGTCGTAATTTTCATATTTTTTTCGGAACCTCTAGAAAAATGGACCTCTTCACCTAAAATATTCATTAAAGAACAAGTAGCGGTTGTATTTTCCAAATGCCTTTTTTTAGCTTCATTATGCGCCCACAACATTTTCTTTAAACTATAAACATGTGGTGTTTGCGTTCTATATAATTTTTTTCTAGGAATTTCTTTACTGGCAGTATATCCATCCTCACTTACAAATACGGCTTCGATACAAGGAATGGCTGCAACGGCTGAACCATAACTAGAATAAACTGATAAGGCATCAGATATAACTTCATGAGGTACTAAACCTCTATTTCCGTCATGAACTACGATAGTACTATCTTCTGCATAATATTTTTTTAATTCAACTAAACAATTATAAATTGATTCTTGACCAGTTGCCCCTCCTGTTACAATATGTTTAAGTTTTGTAATATTAAATTGTTTAGCATAAGCCTTTAAAATATCTTGCCATCCTTCTAAACATGCAACAATAATGACATCAATATTAGGATGACTTTGAAATGCTTCTAAAGTATAAATTATTAAAGGTTTATTCTCAATATGAATAAATTGCTTTGGAATATCTTGTTGCATTCTTTGCCCTGTACCGCCGGCGGTTAAAACCGCTATAACTTTTTTTCTTTTTTCTTTTTTATTATTTATCATAATATTTCCCTTCATAACTTTTTTTCCTATTTTTATCATAACAAATAACTAATAATTTATCAATATGGCTTTACAAATATAAATAAGTACTTTTAAAATTCAATTTAAAAATTTTACCTCACATAAAAAGGACTAAGTGAATGAACTTAGTCCTAATTATTAACTATTTTGCTAATTTTTCTTTAATTGCCGCTTGAGCCGCAGCAAGACGGGCAATAGGTACTCGATAAGGCGAACAAGAAACATAATTAAATCTTAATTTGTGACAAAAGGCTATACTAGAAGGATCTCCCCCATGTTCCCCACAAATGCCTAAGGAAATATCTGGGCGAACGGTTCTGGCCTTAGATGCCGCCATTTCCATCAATAAACCAACTCCATGTTCATCAATTCGACTAAATGGATCACTTTCGAATATTTGCTTAGCGTAATATGCATTTAAAAATTTACCAGCATCATCCCGCGAAAAACCAAAAGTCATTTGGGTTAAATCATTCGTACCAAAACTAAAGAATTCCGCTTCTTTGGCCATTTCATCGGCTAATAAAGCCGCCCGAGGAATTTCAATCATTGTTCCAACTTTATATTTAATATCTAAACCAGAATTTTTTATTAATTCATCGGCTACTTCTTGAACAATATTTTTAACGTATTTAAGTTCATTAACTTCTCCGACTAAAGGGATCATAATTTCCGGTTCGACCATAATACCTTTTTTCGTCACATTGATAGCTGCTTCAATAACGGCTCGCGTTTGCATTTTGGCTATTTCCGGATAAGTTATGGCTAAACGACAACCCCGATGCCCCATCATCGGATTAAATTCTTTTAAAGAGGCAATTACATTTTGTAATTCTTCAACTGTCTTGCCTAAATCATTGGCTAATTCTTTAATTTCGGCTTCCGTTTTAGGTAAAAATTCATGTAGAGGTGGATCAAGATACCGAATAATAACTGGATATGGCGTCATCGCTTCAAATAAGCCCTCAAAATCGGCTCTTTGATATGGCAAAATTAGTTCTAAAGCCTTTTCTCTTTCTTCCACGCTCGTCGCACAAATCATTTTCCGGAAATTAAAGATCCGTTCTTTTTCAAAAAACATATGTTCTGTCCGACATAATCCAATACCTTGGGCTCCAAAGGCCTTGGCTTGTTTGGCATCTTTTGGGGTATCGGCATTAGTTCTAATATCTAACGTTCGCGCTTCATCAGCCCAACTCATGAAGGTTTCAAAAACTCCACTGATGGTGGCCGCAACTTTATTTAATTTGCCTTCATATACTTTACCAGTCGTACCATCTAAAGATATATAATCACCTTCATGTAAAATTAAACCATCTTTCGTTTTTAAAGTTTTTTCGACTTCATTTAAGGTAAAGTCACCTACTCCCGAAACGCAGCAAATACCCATGCCGCGGGCTACAACTGCCGCATGGCTGGTCATTCCACCACGAATAGTTAACACGCCTTCACTGGAATTCATCCCTTCAATATCTTCAGGAGATGTTTCTAACCGCACTAAGACGGCCTCTTCGCCTGCCTTTTTCGCCGCAATTACTTTACTGGATTCAAAATATATTTTACCGGCTCCGGCTCCAGGAGATGCCGCTAAGCCTTCCCCAATAACATGGGCTTTTTTCAATTCTTCTTCACTAAATGTCGGATGAAGTAAAGCATCTAATTGTTTAGGTTCAACCATACATAAAGCATCTTCCTTGGTAATTTTACCTTCATTTACCAAATCAACAGCAATTTTAACCGCTGCCGCGGCCGTTCTTTTGCCATTCCGCGTTTGCAAAATAAATAATTTGCCATTTTCAATTGTAAATTCCATATCTTGCATATCATTGTAATGATTTTTAAAAATTCTTGATATACCTCGGGCATTTTTTCGGCTAAAGTATCAATTTTTTCCGGAGTTCTCACACCGGCTACTACATCTTCGCCTTGAGCATTAATTAAGTATTCCCCAAATATTTTAGCCTCACCAGTCGCCGGATTTCGCGTGAAAGCCACCCCGGTTCCGGAATTTTCACTGGTATTACCATAAACCATTTCTTGCACATTAACAGCCGTCCCCCAAGTTCCCGGAATATCATTAAGGCGCCGGTAATAAATGGCTCTTTCATTATTCCAACTACGAAATACCGCCTTAACGGCCTCAATTAATTGTTCATATGGATCCGTGGGAAAATCCTTACCGGCATTTTTCTTATATTCTTTTTTAAACTCATCAGTTAAGAAAACCATATCATCGGCATCTAATTCAATATCTAATTTTATATTTTTCTTTTGCTTCACGGCATCAATTATTTCTTCATAGTTTTTTTTCGGATAACCACAGACCACATCACTATACATTTGAATAAACCGCCGATAAGAATCGTAAACAAATCTTTTATTATTCGTTTTCTTGGCAAAACTTTCCGCAATTGCATCATTTAAACCTAAGTTTAAAATCGTATCCATCATTCCTGGCATACTTACGCGGGCTCCACTCCGAACACTAACGAGTAACGGATTTTCTAAATCACCAAATTTCTTACCTGTAATTTTTTCTAATTCCGTAATTTTATTTTTAATTTCATCTACAATTTCATCCGGTAAACTCTCTTTATTTTCATAATATTTATTACATGCTTCGGTTGTAATTGTAAAACCTTGGGGTACGGGTAAACCAATATTAGTCATTTCCGCTAAATTAGCCCCTTTACCACCTAATAAATTCTTCATATCTTTGTTTCCTTCACGAAACAAATAAACATATTTTTCCATTCCATCCTCCATAGTTATTTTAACACGGATAAAAAAGAGAAACAATTAAATGTTTCTCTTTAGACAAATTTAGACAATTATCCAGCATAATGGGCATAAACTACATCATTTTCAACCCATATATAAACATATGTATCATTTACTATTTCATCTGTAACATCATTAATAATAATTTTTTCATCATTTTCATCTCGTTCATTAGTTGCAATATAGTTTCTCTTTAATAATTCATCAACACTTCTTTTTTTACATATTTCAACATCATGACTAATTCCGGCAATATATCCATCACAAGTTATATCTTCTTGTTTTCCATCAACAATAAAGGGATGTGTTAAATCATACATATTATCTTCCCCATACCGGATAGCCCCATTTTCGATTAATTCTATTTTGTTTTCCCAAATACTTTTTTTAATTGCTTTTGATACCGCGCCAACCCCACTAAATGCTAAAATTGATACTAAAGCAATAAGCACTATTACCGCTAATAGTTCCACCAACGTAAAACCTTTTTTATTCATTTTTTCACCTATTTTAACATTAATCTTAATGCTTCTTTAACTTGATTTTCGAGCGTCTCACTAGTATTAACTAAAGGTAATACTTTTTTTATTTCACTTAATTTATAACCCAAACTTTCCAAAACGTTCATTAGTTCTTCAGTATTATTATTTTCCGCAATTTCTCCTTCAATATTAATTTTGTTTTTCAAATCCAAAATAATTTGCCGGGCTAACTTTTCCCCAATTTTAGGAAATTTAGTCAAATACAAGATATTTTCGCGATTAATGGCATCAACAATACCACCTATTGAACCCGTCGCAATAATGGGTAAGGCAAGTTTTGGTCCTAAACCTTTAACCGAAATAAGTTTTAAAAATAATTCATATTCTTCCTTAATTTTAAAACCGAATAAAGCCATATCGTCTTCGCTAATTTTCGTATAAACATATACTTTATACTCTTCTCCCATATTATAACTAAAAGGGTTAGGTACATTTATTTTATACCCAACTCCTCCACATTCAACTGTTATATTACCGCTATCAATTTCGGTAACGATTCCTTTAAAATATGTATACATAAATCCCCCTATCAAGCAATGGTTACTTTTCCTTTACCAGATCCTAACAAATCTTGAATAAACTTTTGAGCGGCACTATCCTTAACTGTTATTTTAATTGATGATGAAACGTCGGTAAACATATTACCTTTGATATTAACATTGGTAAAAGTTGCATTACGAATATCTAATGATTCCAAAGACGTATTATTATAGAACATATGTCCCACGTTTTCAAGTAATGGGGTATTCCAAGTGCTTAAATTTAATGATTGTATATTTTGCAGATTATAAAACATATTTTGCATTGTTGTTACATTATTTGTCTTAAATCCCTCTAAACCAATTATATCCTTTAATAAAACACTATCATTAAATAAAAATCCCATATCAGTAACATTGCTAGTATCCCAGCCACTTAAATTTACTTTAGTTAAATTAACACAATTTTCAAATGTAGCAGCCATATTATCCAAACTACTCGTTTGCCATTGACTCAAATCCATTTGAGCAAATTTATTTGAACTAAATAGCCATTTTGTTGACTTAACTTTTTTAACATTCCATTTTTCTATACCAATTATTTCGCTCAAATTCGTACATGAATAGAACATTCCTTCTAAAGTTGTCACATTGCTAGTATCCCAACCACTTAAATTTAGTGATTTAAATACTTCATTTCTACTAAATAGCCAACTCATATCAGTTATACTTGAAGTATCCCAATTACTTAAATTTAAAGTATTTAATTTTGGCAATTTTTTTAAATCACCTATCATTCCTTTTACATCAAAGTCTTCTGGAAATTTCCAATTACTTAAATCCAAATTTGCTAAATTAGAAGCGCCATTAAACATCCAACCCATTTTTTCCACATTTGAAGTATCCCATCCGCTTAAATCCAATGTTGTAATCCCGACACCATAAAACATTTGAGTCATATCAGTTACTTTACCTGTTTCAAAATTATTTATTCCTTCTATAGATGTTAGATTTGTACAGCTATTAAACATCCAACCCATATTTTCCACATTTGAAGTATCCCATCCGCTTAAATTTAATGTTACTATTCGTGTTTTGCTAAACATTGATAACATTGTAGTTACGTTTTCAGTTTGAAAACCTTCTATACCTTCAATTGTTGCTAAAGCAGTATCGTCACTAAACATATAAGACATATTTGTTACACTTGAGGTATTCCAATTGGTTACATCCAAATCAGTTAAAAGAGGATCTTCATTAAACATCATTTGCATTGTTGTTACTTTATCTGTCTTAAAGTTATTTAACCCTTCAATTGTTGTCAAATTAGCACATTTATTAAACATGAAAGACATATCTGTTACACTTGAGGTATCCCAATTGCTTAAATTAAGTGTTGATATGTTTGATTTACTGAACATTGCATACATTGTTGTTACTTTGCCCGTTTGAAAGTTATCGATACCTTCAATATTTTGTAAGCTAGAATCGCCATAAAACATATACGACATATCTGTTACACTTGAGGTATCCCAATTGCTTAAATTAAGTGCTGATATGTTTGATTTACTGAACATTGCATACATTGTTGTTACTTTGCCCGTTTGAAAGTTATCGATACCTTCAATATTTTGTAAGCTAGAATCGCCATCAAACATATACGACATATTAGTTACGCTTTCAGTATTCCAGTTACTTAAATCTAAACTTGTTAAATTAGTATCTTTAAAAAATAATGAATGCATATTAGTAACGTTAGACACGTTTAATTCACTTAATCCATTTATTTCATGTAGTTTCATTTCGGTTTCATCTGTACCGGCAAACATACGACGCATTGTTGTTAATTCATCGGTATTTAAATTAGCCAACGTAATTGTTTCAACATTGGTCATATTGTAAAAGGCATTTTCAAAACTATTAGCCTTAATTACATCATTAGAACCAATATATAAATCATATGGTGCATTTTCATCTCCAGAATCGTTATTTTTTAACCATCCTATTATGCTATTATCTTGAAAAGTTGATAAATCCCATTCGGCTATGCTATCTGTTTTTTCCTCTATACTATTAACAAAATAAACATTTTTTATTTTATCGCGATATTTATCATTACGATAAAAAGAAGTTGTCTTATCCCCTAAAGTTAAATAATTTTCCATTCCTCTTTCATAAGCCTTTATTGAAACGCCTAGTTTAAAAGTACTACCAAAGGGAACAGTTTTATCCGTAGCACTACTAGTAATCCACAATTGTAAGGAATATTTTTTACTGCCTTGATAAGGAATTACTTCTGATACAGATTTATAGATATTTTTATGGGAACCTTTAATACCAATATCTAATTGATATATTTCTTCTTGGGTAAATTCATCAGTTTCCGTCACATTTGTTAAACTATTTAATAAGCCCGTTTTTAGAATTTCACCCTGATCATTTCTAAGTGCAAATTTAATATATTGATCTTCAATGGAATTGTCTTTTAAAGAAGTCAAATAAATACTAGCCCCAACATATGTTTGGCAAGTAGATGAAATTGTAAATTCATAAGATGGCGTTTCTAAGCCCAATTTATCATCCATGGGATAAGTATTAGTCATATTTATTACATTACTATCACCATCTAACAATTGAATTTTAGCACAAGTTCTTAAATCAACATTAGTTAATTCTTGAGATTCAATTCGATTTTGCATGTAAGCATAAGATGCCCCGATTACGACTAATAAGGCAATTAATACGGCAATTATAACTAAAAGCGCTTTTCGTAAATTTTGATTCATTTCGATGATCACCCTACATTAAAATAATATCATTAAATACAATATTTTTCAATTAATTTGTATTTATTTATCTTATTTTCATATATTTTAACGGTGGATCCATGTATTTACGAATAAATAACGATTTAATTAAGATTAAAATTGCCAAAACTTGGCCAGAAAAAATAATTGGTTTAATAAAAGAAAAAAACATTTATTATGGTTTATTAATTAACGAATGTAATGCTATTCACACATTTTTCATGCATGATCATATTGATGTTTTATTTTTAGATGAAAATAATATGATTTTAGCCAAATATCAAAATTTAGGTATTAACAAAATTGTTTCTATTAAAGAACCTATAAAAAAAACTAGTGTTTTAGAATTGCCCCAAAACACTAGTCAAAATTTTAAAATTGGCCAAATATTACGCTTTGAATTCAAAGATGTAATCTAAAATTTGCACTTCATCGCCCGGTTTAGCACCCAAGCGTTTAAGTTCATCATCAACGCCCATACCTTTTAGTTTGCGGGAAAATCTTAATACGGCTTCATCTTCGTCAAAGCGCGTCATAGCAAAAAGTTTTTCAATTTCTTTACCCTTGACTAACCAAATACCATCTTCTTTTGTAATGGTAAATGGTAAATCATTTTCGTAGGTATAAATGACTTCATCGCTGGCGGTATCTTCGTATAAATTAACTTCAGGAATATCGGCAAGAAGATCGGCTAAAGTGGAAAGTAAGGCCTCAATGCCCGTATTATTTAAAGAACTAATCGGAATAATTAATTTATCCGGATATTGCTTTTGAAATTGTTTTAAATTGGCATCCGCTTCTTCTAAATCCATTTTATTGGCCACAATAATTTCTTTTTTGGTACTTAAATTTTGACCATATTTTTCAATTTCTTGGCGAATAGTAGCATAATCTTGAAGCGGATTGCGGCCCTCACTTGCTCCCATATCGATAACATGGGCCAATATTTTCGTTCTTTCGGCATGTTTCAAAAAGTTAATACCTAAGCCCACTCCCGTCGAGGCTCCCTCAATTAAACCTGGTAAATCGGCCATGACAAAACTGCGATGGTCTTTTAAAAACACTACCCCTAAATTTGGTGAAAGCGTCGTAAAATGATAGGCCGCAATTTTGGGTTTGGAAGCCGATATTTGGGCTAAAAGCGTACTTTTACCAACACTTGGCATCCCAATTAAACCAACATCGGCTAAAACTTTTAGTTCTAATTTAATTAATTTTTCTTCACCAGGTTCCCCTTTTTCACTAAACTTAGGAGCGGGATTATCATGAGTAGCAAAAGCCTTATTACCCTTACCTCCCCGGCCACCACGTACAACCAAATATTCTTCGCCATCAGCAACTAAATCCGCTAAAACATGATTGGTTTCTAAATCAGTAATGGTTGTTCCAGCTGGAATTCGAATAACTACATCTTCGGCATTAGCCCCGTATTTATTAGAACCCTTGCCATTTAAACCTTTATCACCTTTAATTATTTTTTGATAACTTAAATCAATTAAAGTTTTTAATGATTTATCGACTTTAAAAATAATGCTTGCGCCTTTGCCCCCGTTACCGCCATCCGGTCCGCCCATGGGCACAAATTTTTCCCGGCGAAAAGAGGTACAACCATCGCCACCTTTGCCGGCTTCAACTTTAATGATAATTTCATCGACAAACATTTAAATCACCCACTTTTCTTAAATCACATTAATTATATAAAAGTTCTAAAAAGTTTGCAATAGATGACTAACTTACATTACTTTTTGTGACGTTGCAAATACAAATATTCTTCCAGATGAATTTGTTGGTTGCAACAATCATAATCCTGCAGTTTTTGATGCATTACCATAAAAGGAATATAAAAGTGGCCATATGCCGAACCACTAGAGCGAAAACGAATAATCACGGGTTGGTTTTTTACGCCTTTAATTAGTCTAACTTT
The DNA here is from genome assembly GCA_947628545.1 of uncultured Bacilli bacterium. Classification (GTDB taxonomy): domain Bacteria; phylum Bacillota_I; class Bacilli_A; order RF39; family UBA660; genus Onthocola_B. The sequence goes on from CANRAJ010000002.1 coordinate 24,653, forward strand.
AAATTCTAGTAAAATCGCATCTAATTGTTTTCTAATCGTAACAAAAGCCGGAGGAAACAAACTATCTATATCCCCATTTTCATTTAAGATAGCATCATCACTTAACCAAGTAATTACGCCCTCACTTACTAAAGATTGATAAGCATCTGATGCTAATTCCTGTTCTTGCCACCTTTTTCTTTTGGCTAAATAACCTTGGTATTCTGTCAAAGAAGAGACATTATTTAAATCATCCGCATCAAAAAGTTGCGCTTTTACAATATCATCATATAAAGTGGCAAAGGCTTCATATAATAAATAATTGGCCTTGGTAATGGAAAAATTATAATAACCATATTCTTGATTAATATAGTCATATTCTGGTGCCCGAATTGACCAATAAATATCTAAATTACCTTGATAAGACATTCTAAATATTTTATTATTCTCTTTTAAGAAAATATCATATGTATTAGTTACCCTATTTTTAACTTTTTCGACATCCATGTTGCACTCCTACCTCTTTATTTTACCATAAGCCCGATTTAAAGTACAAAAAAAATCAACCATTTGGTTGATTTAAGCAACTTCGTAAACACTTACCTTTTTGCGTGATTTGCCGCTTCTTTCATATTTGACAACACCGGCAACTTTGGCAAATAAAGTGTGATCTTTACCCATGCCCACATTTTTACCAGGGAAAATTTTTGTTCCTCTTTGACGGTAAATAATGGCTCCCGCTTTAGCAGTTTGACCATCAGCAAGTTTTGCGCCAAGTCTTCGACCAGCGGAATCCCGACCGTTATCAGTTGAAGATTGTCCTTTTTTATGGGCAAAACGTTGAATATTTAAACTAATATATAACTTAAACATAACTTTATCCTCCTTTTTTAATAATTTGCAAATTTTCCGGATATTGGTTTTCCAGATTTTCTAATAATCCCACCATATTATCCAATAAAATTGTTACCACCGTGCTTCTTTTGACAATGGTTATTTTAAGTAATTTTTTGGTATCGACAAATTTAATAGCACTTTTATCAATATTAAAAATCCCATTTACTGTCGTATAAATTATGCTAGAGACACTAGCACAAACAATATCTTTACCAATATCATCGAAGCCCGCGTGACCTTTTACACTAATTTCATTATTTTTAACATCAATTGTAATCATTATTAACCATTAATCTTTTTAACAACTAAACAAGTATATGGTTGACGATGACCTTGAGTCTTCCGATATTTCTTTTTGGGACGATATTTGAAGACTTTAATCTTTTTACTTTTTCCTTGTTTTTCCACCGTACATACGACTGATGCACCAGCCACATAAGGATTACCAGATTTACCATCAACAAATAAAACTTTATCAAAAGTAATATCTTTACCTACTTCTGCATCTAATTTTTCAACATAAATTTTATCTTGTTCAGATACATAGTATTGTTTTCCACCTGTTTCAAATATAGCTTTCATTTCATACCTCCTAATCTAAGACGCGCCGGGAAGGTAACGGAATCGTTTTGTAAACCTTTTTCGAGCGGTTTTTTGTGAAATTACTTAAAACTACTTAAGTTTATCAAAAAACATAGGAAATGTCAAACATTTCCGGTTATTTTAATTATATTTTGCAAGCACAATTAAATTACTTAAAAAGACTAGAAAAAACTTTCTAATCTCCTTTTAAACCTATTTTTAACTGGAATAGTAAAACCGCTTTATACACCCATTTATTTACCGGTTTGGTAAAACCGCTTTTAAGAAATAAATTTAATTTTCAAGTGTATTAATTAACTTAATACACCTTTATCGTAAAACATTGTTAATTAACTGTCAACAAAAATATGGTTTTATTTTAATATTCTTCTACGAACCTTTTCACTTTCATATAAAGCACTTAAAGTTTCACTTTGATTTTCCAAAAGACATTTTTCCCGATCAATTCCCGTGACTATTTTAATTTCTTCATCACTATATTCGGGATAGGCTAAATCCATTAAATGGGCTAACCAATTAACTTTAAAATAGTCGCCTTCAAGACTTTCATTTAATTTACTAATTATATCTTGATAATGAGGATAAATTTTTTGCATTAGTTTATGCGGATCAAATATGCTATCAGACCAATATTTAGAAATCTCGTTTTTAATATCATCAAAGGTTGTTGTTACTTCAGAATAATAACCCTTAATATTAAGTCCCGCAATGGCTTTATTTTTCAAACCCACTTTGGCGCTAAAGCCCAAATGATGATCACTTGCTTTATTACAATAACTATAGGCAATACAAGTATCTTCATTTTGCGGATATAATTGTAATTGTTCGATACCGTATTTTGTTTCTAGTTGAACATTTAACAAACTATTATCATTAAGAGCAAAACTTATCTTTTGATAGTCTCGCATACCAGTAAGGGCTAAATCATGCTTTTCCCCTTTAATAGTAATAAAATATTCTGGTGAACCATTATCAAGTTGGCGGGAATTTATGCTAAATGTCCCGTGTAATGAAGAATTTTCCGCATGGCTATCGGTTAAAATATCATACGTCATAACTTGAGGATTATCTAAACTAACCTCTCCGCGCATCTTTTTATAATGGGTTTCCAAAGCAAAATAAACTTTGGAAGACACGGAATTATGCATTTTAATTATCCCCACTTTTTTACCTAGGTAACGAATTTCAAAGACATTTCGTCCCGTATTAAACCAATCTAAGATTTGCGAGCTAAAAATAATATCCGTTTGAATATTTAAACTATTTAAATAAACTATAATTGTTTTTAAAGCTTGTTTTAAATCATTCATTATTTAACCTTCTTTCTTACTAATTCGCTTTTTTCTTGTAAAAATGCCGTTAAATCAGGTGAACCATCTTGAAAAATGATCCTTTCGCGCGTTACACCAAATAAGGCTTTTATTTCTTCATCACTAAACTCAGGATAAGTTAAACTGAATAGTTTAACAAACCAAGAAAATAAAGCATCATACCAATCTAAAGTTTTATAAAAAGCATCAATATTGGTAATTATTTGGGCAAAATTTGAATTCATTTGGAGCATTAATGCCATCATTTGGGTTAATTCCATTGTCGGATTATCAAATCCCCGGGCCCATTTTTTAACTTGACTAGTCATTTCTTCCCTACTTTGGCGAAACATAATTTTTTTATTTTTAGTTAAAAACTCAGCTTTTTCATCTTCGTTTAAGACGGCAAAATGAAAAGCAATATCATCGGTAAAATTTTGGTATTGATAAGTTATTTGTTTAATAATTTTATCGCCCTTATGATGCACTTGAATTCCCACATCTTCTAAAAAACGATTATTGCGAACTGAATAATAAAATAAATTAGTTCCATCCGCTAAATCAATATGAACATTACTGTCATTTAAGGTATCGTTAGGGTGTAATCTTACTTGAGCATAATATTGTATTGCCTCATCGGCATTAAATCGTTTTTTTAAAGCAAAATGGGAATGATATTTTACTTTTCCTTCCTTCACTAAAGCAAAATCAACGGCTTCGGGTTGATGGAAATAAATATTGCCTTTAATATCATAACCATTTAATCTTAATTCCAAATGGATTCTTTTTTCTAGTAAGCTACCAACATAACCCACATTATTATCCATCTCATCATAGATATTATTAAAAGTGGTCATTCCCCCATTAAGGGTCGTCTGAATCTTTTCGGCCATATTATCAAAAGCAATTTTATAACCAAAACTATTAACAAAAGCAATCGCTGTTTTATAGGCCGTACTAAGTATTTGTTCATTTTTCATTTGTTCCATAACCCCACCACATTTCTCAGTGGTTATTATAGATGAGATACGTAAGTTTTGTCAAACCTTTCTTGCAGTTTCCGTTTTTCACTGATAATTCCTTTTTCTTCCCGAAAATAGTGAAACGTATCCTTTTTTAAAATATCAAGCTGTCCTTTTTCGGTACTAATTTTTTTATAAGGAAAATCTTTTAAGTAGCGCTCTAATAAAAAGCGATTTTCTAGATATTTATAATCTTTAAAATAAGTATAAGTTTTATAAATTAAAAAAAGAATAATTAAATAATTATTTAAAGATTGGACATAATTAAAGATACTAAATAAAATTAGGGAAACAACCGAAATAATTATTTGCCCAAAATAGGCCTTTTTAAAGGATAACTTTTTGGCTAACAAGGCATTTAAAAAAATACTGCCATCTAAGGGAATAATGGGGAGCATATTAAAAAACATAATGGTTAAATTATAAGTTTTAATTAAATTTAAGGTATGATTGGTAAAGGGAAGTATCGGCGTAATCAGCCAAATGAGCAATTGCAAAAAGATGCCGCCTAAAGCAATAATTATTTCCCGATTTAAAGGAGTATTTACATCCTTTTTTATTTTCGTAATTCCTCCGAAGGGATAAATATTAATTTCACTAATTTGATAACCTAAAAGGTGGCTCAAAAAAACATGGCCTAGTTCATGAATTAAGACAATAAAAAAAATAATTAAGGCATTTTTAATTAAACCACAACAAAAAGCCAAAAATAAAAAATACCAGGTGAAGATATTAACTTTGATATGTTTCATATTTAAGATATTCGTTATCCTTTTTAATTACTAAATATAAAGTATCATCTTTCGTTTCGCCTAATGTGGTACCTTTTTCGACATAATCATATAGTTTTACGGCCACATTGGCGACATTCCCATACCAAATATCTGCTCCATCATTACCTTGAACAATTACGGTATTGCCATAATCATCCTTTTCGCCAATGAAAACCACTATTCCCCCATTTAAAGTACTAACTAACGCCTTATCATTGACGGTTAGTTTTTCCCCATCATGGTAATCTTCAATTTTTTTATAGATTAATGAGCCACTAAAAACGGTTTTTTCTTTAGTCGCAGTCTTGGGAATGGGCTCGCCAAATAAATTTTCATACCAATTTTTAATTTTCGTAAACGGCAGATTTTCACTAAAAACATATTCTTTATACATTAAAACATTTTTATCGTTAGTTTTAAGATAAATTAAACTTAAAAGGAAAAAAATAATACTTAATAAAACTTTCGTTAAAAAGTTTCGGACTAAAGAATGTTTATTATTACTTAATTTTACTTTTAAATACGGATTTCGTCTTTTTTTCTTAAAATTAGTTAAATACACATTTAATTCATCCATTATCTTTTTCACCCAATAAAGTTTATGCGGGCATTCATTTTTTTATAACTGAGTGTAGTTACAATTAAATTAAAACCTAGCGTAATTAAAAACGAAGAAAAATTAAAATAGTTAAATAAAATATGGGTTAAAAAATAATAACTTAAGATGGCACTAAAATAAAAGCTAAGAAAATTGCCCAATGTTTTTTGTTTAGGCCAAAGATATCTTTTTATAAACCAAAAAATAAGGAGAAAAAGAACATGAAACGGAAAAGAATTAGTTAAAAATAAATCTATAGTTAAACCAACTATCAATATTTTTAGAAGCGCAGAGTGCTGCAAATTAAAAAGAAAAAGATAACTAACTAAGGGCGTAAAATGATTAATTAAAATATCTCCTAAAATTAAAATCATTTGGGTGATCCCACCCAAACATAATTAATTTGATCAGGATTTGTCCCCCATTTAACTGTAAGAATTTTTTCAATACCTAATTTGTCGGTGGTAATATTTTCAACCTCACCGATATAAATATTTTCCGGTAAAGTTCCCAAACCCGAGGTATAGACTTTATCACCTATTTGAAGCAAGTCATAATTAGGAATATTACTTACAATTAATTTATTATTTTGGCAGCGTAATAAGCCATAAACGCTATTGATTTTAACGGAAATATTACTTTTTTTATTACTTAATAACCTAACTGTACTGGTGTGTTTGTAAACCGCAGTTACAACGCCAATTAAGGCCTCATCATTTATAACAAAAGACCCTTTTTGAATATCTTCTGCCTTCCCTTTATAAATCGTTAGAGAATCCGCAAAATCATAAATATCCCGATATTTTACTTTACTAATTTGATAGGTTGGATAATTAGCCATAAGATTAACGGTCTTTTTTAAAGCTGCATTTTCCGTTTGTAAAGTTTTAATCTCAGAGTTCGTGACAATTTCATTTTGAAATAATTCGTTATTTTGAAGATGCCAGGCATCAATTTGATCCCGGCTAAGATAAATAACAATTAAGAAAATAGCTAAAGCCCCATTTAAAATATTTCGTTTCATACTTTTAGTATGTTTGGTTTTATTTAGAATATGTTAGAAAAGTTTCTAAAGTTGTTTGACATACTTGATCAATAGCGGCCTCATTTTCGGTTTTACTTAATAAAACTTCTAGTTTTTTAAACTCATCACTTAAATCTTGATCTAAAACTTTTTTAATAAAAAAATTGAGGTTTTGTTTCCGGTAGTAAGCATCTAACTTGGCTTTATTTTCTTCATTAGTCGTGGCACAAATTAAAACGCGATAGTAATCATCATCAGGATAAACGAGCCGGCTATTAAATCTTGTAGCATAGGCCTCAGCATTATCCTTTTGGGCAAAAACTCCCACTTGAAATAAGTAAAGTGTATTTTTATTTTGGGTTAAAGCCACGACCTCTTTATTAATATCGTGATAAAATAAAAACGCAAAAAAACAACCTATTAAAATACCACCCAAAACCCACTTCATATATCCCTTCATTTAACTCACCTAAGGATAAGATACTCTAAAATAAGCGCATATTTTGTCGAAAAAAGGTGAAAAAAAAGAAAAGTTGTAATTTCTTTTCTTAAAATAAATTATTTAACCGTTTTTTTCATCATTTTACTAGCTTCATCGGCCGCATTATTTAAGATTTTTTCGACGTTGGCCTTCTTTTGTTTATCCATCATCATGTAAGCGGCACCCCCCAGCATCGCCATTAAAGCCATGGCTCCCATCACACTCATTGTTTTTTTCATTCTAACACCTCTGTTGCTAGTATGGCCTAAAACACGGCATTTATACTTCGTAGGCCTGGGTTATTTTTTCTTTTAAACTCGTTTTCCGGTTGGTCGCATAATCATTTTGGACCGCATTTACAAAAGAATTAACCTCACCCACGATAGTTAAACTTTTTTTGGCCCGCGATACCCCGGTATAGACTAATTTATTATAAAGCATTTTGTAATAATTGCGACATATAGGGAAAATAACATGATCAAACTCACTCCCTTGACTTTTGTGAATGGTAATCGCATAAGCATGTTTAATTTGTTTTAAATCTCTTTTTTCGTAAGTTACTAAATTTCCATCAAAATTAATTGTCGTTTTATTACCTACGATGCGTTCAATATAACCAATATCGCCATTAAAAACATTATGATCTAAGTCATTAACTAGTTGCAATACTTTATCTTTTTCCCGATATGTTACCTCACCATATTTAATTTCGGCTTTGCTTCTTTTCGCCGGATTATAAATACTTTGTAAGATGATATTCAAATTATCAATGCCATTTTCGCCTTTATACATCGGCACTAAAACTTGCACGGATTTTTCATCTAATCCTTTATCTCGGGAAATCGTAATAATTTTTTCAATGGTTTCTTTAATTTGGGTATGAGAAACCGGAAAGAAAGAATAGTCATCCTTTTTCTTTAAAAAATCCTCACTCAAATCTTTATTTTTTATTTCTTTTGCCAAATACGGAATATAAGAATTATTACTTTGGCGATAAATTAAGTTAAGAGGAGCATAATTAAATAAATCGGTCGCAATTAAATCATTTAAAACTAACCCGGCCCCGACACTTGGTAATTGAAAAATATCGCCAACTAAAACCAATTTGGCATTTAAACTAATTCCTTTTAATAAAGCAGCAAAAAGTAACTCGTCAATCATTGAAACTTCATCTACAATAATAAGTTGATGGGCTGTTTTATTATTTTCGTTATAGAAAAACTCATTTCGGTCTTTATTCCATTTTAAATACCGATGGATAGTATAAGCCGGAAGTCCCGTAGCCGAAGCCATTTTTTTACTCGCCCGCCCGGTGGGGGCTAAAAGTGCAATGTTTTCCATAATTCCGACGGGTGATAAATGGTATTCGGCAATAAATAATTTAACAATAGCGTTAATAATGGTGGTTTTCCCAGTACCAGGTCCCCCACTGATAATCGTAATATTATTAGTTAAAGCCCCCATAATGGCATTTTTTTGATCATCATTATAAGTCATATTACTTTTATTTTCTAAATCCGTAAGCTTATCTTCTAAGTTACTAAACTTTAAAGGCGGAAACGAATCAATAATTTTTAAACTCCGGGCAATGGTCTTTTCGCCATCATAGTATTTTTGTAAATAGTATCGTTTATCTTCTTTACATACTAAGCCATCACTAATCAAACTTTGAAAATATTCTTCTAAATCTTCATCAGATAAAAATATTTGAAACTCTTTTTGCAAAACAATATTAATTTCTTCTAAAAAAGAATAAGTATCACCTAAAGTATTACTTAATATTTCCATACTTTCTAAAATACAAGCCCGGCGCCGAATATCATTTTCCCCAACATTCTGTAAATAAATACTATCAATTTTTTTAAAATCAATAATTTCTTTTAAATCATAAAAACCATCGTTTAAGATATCATCAATTCGATCCTTAAACCGATTATAGATATGACTACATTCTTCAATACTAAAACCAAACTCTTGCAATTTTAAAATAGTATCGCTACTTTTATCAAAATTAATTAAGGAATTATATATTTTTTCGGCTTTGGTGGGTGTTATTCCGGAAACTAAAAGTAAATTATCCTTATTTTCTTTAATTTTATCAAGCGTGGCCTCGCCAAAGACCGCAACAATCTTTTGGGCTGTCTTTTCGCCACAGGAAGCAATAAAGTTGCTCGCTAAAAACTCGATGATGGCCTCCTTTGTCGTCGGTTTATCAATTTCAAAGCGTGTAAAATGATATTGATCGCCAAAACGGTCATTATGGGTAAACTCACCATACAAAGTCATATTTAAATCAATTTTAACCTCGGTTAAATTACCTGTCACCGTAATGGTTTTATTAAGATAATTTTGCATAATTTCATCATCCGTTTCATGAATGCGAAAAAGGGCTACAACATAGCCATTATCTTGATTAAAATAGATTGTATTACGCATGCGTCCTTTAATATAACTCATAATACCCTACTATATATTTGACCAACAGTTAAGGTCTCATTTAAAGTAACCTCTAAATAATTGCCCGTATGGCCCACACTTTTACCATCAGTACTTTTTTCAATTAAGACATCAACCGTTTGACCGTGAAACTTTTGATAATATTCTTTTTCTAGTTCGGCACTTAAGGCCATTAATCGTTTAACGCGTTCGTGTTTTTCGGCCTCACTTACTTGATTATCCATCGCGGCAGCAACTGTTCCTTTACGAGGCGAAAACGGAAAGACATGAACCTTACTAAAAGCCAATTTTTGACTAATGGCTAAAGTTTCTTGAAACATGGCTTCTGTTTCCCCAGGAAAGCCCACAATAATATCGGTAGAAATAGCAATATTTGGTCTTATTTGGCGAATTTCGGCAATTTTTTCTCTAAAATAAGCAATATCATATTTCCGATTCATCGCTTTTAAAACAAAGTCACTACCCGCTTGAAGGGGAATATGTAAATGATCAACTAACTTTGGACAATTTTTTAAAGTAGCCAAAAAGTGATCATTTAATTCGGTAACCTCAATACTAGATAGTCGAATTCTTTTTAACTCGGGGATTTTACTCAAATCGATAATTAAATCCGCTAAATCGTGACCATTACTAAAATAATGACCTGTGTGAATACCTGTTAAAACAATTTCGGGATGATTCTTGGCTAAACATTTGGCTTCGGCTAAAACCAAATCATAATCTTTGGACCGCACCTTACCCCGAACAAAGGGAATAATACAGTAACTGCAAAAATTATCACAACCATCTTCAATTTTAATAAAGGCCCGAATATGGTCATATGTTTCTAGTTGCATATTTTCAAAAGGTAGTTGCCGATTTTTCGTAATAAATTGATATGCTTGTTTATCCGTTAAATATTTACTAATAATTTCAGCGACTTGCGATTTATCTTTATTCCCAAGTAATATATTAATTCCTAAATCTTGGTATTTGGCTTCATTATTTTGAACCGAACAACCAACTACCACACTTACTTTATCTGGATAATTTCGTAAATAACGGCGAACTAATTTTAAACATTTTTGATCAGCCGTATTGGTAACGGTGCAGGTATTAATTATAAAAATATCGGCTTCTGTAATTTTATCCACATACAAAAAATGATGTTGTAGCATTTGCTCCTTCATCATATTTGATTCATATTGATTAACTTTACAGCCAAATGTCACGATTGTAAATTTCATAGTTGTCATCCTTTTCTTTTTATTTTAAATTTAATTGTAATTGTTTCAATGCTTTTAAAAACTCTTCTTCTTTAGCATAACTAATAACATGCCCTTTAAATTCCGGTTTTACACCTTTATCTTCCTCGGTCACTAAATTATCTAAATCAAATTTTTTCACCGATAAATCATCTAAATATTCTTCATTTTCGTAATTAATTTTATAATTACCTTCTTTACTTAATAGTTCATCATAACTAATGATGGCCTTTTCCTCTTGATCTTTTTCATAGTCCGTAAAATCAATACGGGAAGTTGCCACATCCGGATTAGTTAAACTTTTAGTAATTTCTTTGGCAATTTTCATTTCACTAGTTTCCTCTAGATTGGGTTTCTTGGTTTCTAAAACATCGCCATTAATTTTCACAAAGTAAAATAAGGTTACTATTAAGACCATCAATATTACTACTGCGAAGAAAAAAATATAATCGATAAAACTTAAAGATTCTAAAAAATCAAGAATATCTGCAAATATTTTCATTCTAATCACCACATCTCCATTTTACCATTAAACTGTCAAATGGTTAAGGTAAAAAATGTCTATTTACATTATTAATGTAAATAGTAATGTCTATTATAACCGATTCGGGATTAAATGTCCATTAAAATGTAGGGATCATCGCTCGTTCCTGTACCGGTCGCCGCGATATTTTTAATAATATTAATAACGGGTCTAATGCCTAAGGCCGTAGTTGAGGAGATATCATCGGCTAAAGCCCCATTTGCCTCAACTACATAAGGATAATAGGCCACTTGAGTATATTTAGCCGAGGTCATCGTATAATAACTACTCGTAATGCTATCATTATATAAATAATAGTTTTTATTTTCCGTACTGGTTCCACCAGCCATCGCCACCTCATCGGCCGTCAATAAGCCAATTTTAGATACTAATGTATCCCCTAAACAAGCGGGATTAGGAATAAAGTTTTTACTAATGCGGTTAAACGCCGCATAAGTTTCTTCCCCTTCTTCAATTACCAAATCATTGCAGAACTTATGGCTGGCAATTTGTTCGGTATAACTTTCTAAATAAACGCTAAACCAGTCAGTTAAAGCCAAATGAATTAACGATTCGTTAAAGGCAAAATCTTCCCCGGTTTGATAACCACTGGTTGTTTCAATTAAATTATTTAAAACAAGTTTAACCGAACCATCCTCGTTAATTTTGACAATCCGCCATAAATTGTTGGCAAATGATACATAATTATTATCGATATCGCCGCGAAAATAATAAATAGTTTCTTTATCGCTTTTTACTTTAATTAAGCCCTCATTAACCGTTGCATTTTCGGCAAAAGAAGTTATAGGTTTATCATAAACCTTATTATTTTCAATAATTAAATCACCAAAAGTCATGCTTTCTTTATTACTTAAAGCCACAACTAATTCTCCTTGGTATTTATGGCTCGTTGTAATATTTAATTCATAGTTTTGCGTGGCTTTGGGGGCAATCGCAATTTGATTTTTAATAATGGAAGAATATAAATCATTGGTAATATCGATTTTATTATCTGTTCCCACTAAATGATATTTAACATCATCAGCCGTAATTTTAGCCAACCGAATATAATAGGTTTCTTCATTATCCCCATTATTAGTTACCGAAAAACTAATTTTTTGATCCGTTTTGCCATGAAACTTATTGCCATTAAGATAATTAATGGTTAAATTACCATCGGCCACTACTACGGCTTGATGAGCAAAATAATTTTCATAAAGATAGTAAAATACCCCTAAAGTCACACAAGCCCCAATAAGAATGAAAATAAAAAATAAAGCTGATTTATATCTTTTGCGCATTTTTATCATTCCTTACATCCTACTAAAAGTATACAAAAATTGCTTTTTTTTGTCAATTATATTGCTCCCTTTAGGTTTATTTGTAGTGTGCAATTAAAATAGAAATGTGACAGTTATTCCAATTTGCCATCAAAATTTCAGGAACCGATAATGTGATGATAA
>CANRAJ010000003.1 GCA_947628545.1 uncultured Bacilli bacterium
AAAACTAAATATGATAGACTTTATAGAAATAGAAATGATAAGTTTATTGAAAAGCCAGAAATATCAGAATATGATTTGTTTAAGGAACAAGAACAAGAACAACTAAAAGATATAATCTCTTTATTTGAATTTAAAGAAAATAATAATAGAACTTATGCTAGTTTTGAATTGTCTAAACCACTTAATACAAAAGAATTAATATTTATTAAGGGTAAAAATAAAGAAGTATATCATGTGGAAATTGATAATGGTAATAATACTAAATCTACTATTGAAATACATTTAAAAAATCCTTTAGAACAAGATTTAACTTTAGAAAGGGAAAAGAAAGAATAATGTCTAAATTGATATTATTGTTCATTTCTATTAAATTTATTCATACACTTCTACTAGTTGGAGGTGTTTTTTTGAAAAAAATTGAAAAAGTTTTCAAATATGCCCATAATGATTTGACAATCCTTTTCAAGCGAGGTAACATGCAATCAACTAAAAGATTAAATGATAATTTTTCTCTTATTTTTGGAGGCTCTTAATGGTGAAAACTCCAAAAATAACTATCCTTGAATATGAATTAATAATAAATAAAAAATTATATGATAAAGGTGTAATTACTGAACAACAGTATAATGAAGTTTGTAAAATTATTTATGAGAAAATTAATCATTGTAGCAAAGAGGTAAAAAGTTGTTAAGGAGGTAGATTATGAGATTTTATAAAGTTAGAGAAGAAATCTTAAAAGGTAAAAATATTGCCGATCTACCCTTAAGAGTTACTTTTTATGCTCGCGTTTCTACTGAAAGTGATGAGCAGTTGAACTCTTTAGATAATCAAATATCTTTTTTTGAAAATTTTATAAAGTTAAATAAAAATTGGACTTATGTTAAAGGTTATATAGATGAAGGTATTAGTGGTAGTACTGTCAAAAAAAGAAAAAAGTTTTTACAAATGATTGATGATGCTAAATCTGGTTATTTTGATTTGATAGTTACAAAAGAAGTTTCCAGATTTTCTAGAAATTTATCAGATAGTATCAAATATACACAGGAATTACTTGCTAATGATGTTGGTGTATATTTCCAATCTAATGGTATAAATACTTATGATCCTAACTCTGAATTTATACTTAATATGATGGGAAGTGTGGCTCAAGAAGAGGTTAAAAGACTTTCTTCTCGTGTAAAATGGGGACATAAGGAAGCAATAAAAAAAGGTAGAGTTTTAGGATCTAGTACTATTACTGGTTATAAAAAAGATGATGCAAAATTAGTTATTGTTGAAGAAGAAGCAAAGAAAATAAGAAAAATATTTGAATTATATGCATCTGGTAAATATGGTTTTTATAAATTAGCGATGGAGTTACATAGACAAGGAATAAATAATTATAAGGGAAATATCTATGATAAAGATACTTTAAAAAGAATAATACAGAATCCTAAATATAAAGGTTTTTATCGTGGACACATTACTGAAACTATTGATTATAGAACTAAGCAAAGAGTTTACATTCCTAAAGAAGAACAAATAATATATAAAGATGATAAAGTACCAGCCATAGTTAGTGAAGAATTATGGAATCGTGCAAATGAAGTATTAGATAGTAGGAGTATTTTAATGAAAGCAAGTAAAGGTAATGCCAAAAGATCTGAAAGGAAGTATTGTTATACTACAAAAATATTTTGTAGTGATCATAATGTTTCTTATCAAAGAATGACTAATAAAAGAAAACAAACAAAACCTAGATGGGCTTGTGGCAATTATGTTAAATATAGATTAGATGCTTGTGAAAGCCCTATAATTGCTGAAATGGACTTAAATAATATTTTCACAATTATAATGGGGCAAGTATTTAATAATAAAAATGAAATAATAAAAGAAATGTTAGATTATTACTCTAATTTGAGAATAGATAATAATTATCAATATGAAATATCTAACATAAAAAAAGAAATTAAAAACATTGAAGCAAAAAAAGAAAAACTATTAGAGTTAAATATGGATGGTAGTATCAATAATCTTGAATTTAAAGAAAGAAATGATAAATACAATGAAGAAATATTATCTTTAAATATTAGAATTAGCAAAGTTGAACAAGAAAGAAAATTAATGGCAGATAGTTTTGGAAATATCAAAGTTATTGAAGATGCTATAAAGAAACAAGTTGATTATAAAAATAATGTTAGTGAATTCGTAGATAAATTTTTAGAAGAAATAATTGTGTATAAAGAAGATAATGATAGGCATAAACTATTATTAAAAATATATCTAAATCTACTCAAAAAACCAATTCCAACTGGAACTGGTGCTAGACATATAAATGATGATACTTCTTTACCAATATTTAGCAAAGAAGTTGAAACTTTAGATTTAGGAAGATCTGACTTTCAAAGAAATAGTTTTAAAATAAAAGTATATTTAAGTTATGACATTGACTAGGTTATCATATATTATTGTATATGGTAATCTAGTCTTTTTTTCATTGTTTTTTTAGGTATCGTTTTCGGTGGTTACTTTCAAAATAATAACGCTTGCTGCGGCGTTAAACGAAGGTTTAGTTAATTTAGATAAAGATACTTTTTATGATGCTGGTAGTGTAAAAGTTGCAAATGCTAAAATAAAGTGCTGGAAAGCAGGCGGTCATGGTTATCAAACGTTTTTACAAGTGGTAGAAAATTCTTGTAACCTTGGTTGTTTACGTGGGACAAAAATAAACAACACGTCTATAAACTTAACGGGAAACATTTAACAACAATGGTGGAAGCCGAATGTTTAATGTTTCCTATTTTAAAATCAGATTTAGAAAATAAACAAAAACGTAAAGATAATATTTATCAAAATATTAAAACATCAAGTTTAATCGCAAGTATTGATAGACAATTAGAATATGTTTCAAAAGAAAAATTTTTTCATAAATATCCACATAGTATGGAATTAGTCGAATATATAAACAAAAAAATAAATAGCCTCTTTGATAATGTTAAAACGCATTATTGTTCAAGAAGTATTTCTTATTCGTCAAACAGAGTTTTTATGAATGTAAATATTAATAAAACATTTTTAAGAGTTACATTTTTAGGTATAAATGATACAATAAAAAATAAAGTTATTGATATTTCATCTAATGCTACACCTATGAATGGACAACTAAATGTATATTGTAAAAAAGATTTTGATTATTTATATGAAACTATAAAATATAGTTATGAATTGAGTTTATCCAAAATATGAAATACGAAAGGTTAGTAAATATAATGAAAAAATTAAAAAAATTAGACAGTGAATGGTTAATAAGAAAAGAATTATTTAAAAAGTATTGTAATATATTCAAAGAAATCAAACTAAAAATATATAATGAGGATTCGTTTACAAATGATAATTATAAAATGAATATAGATTATTCTAGTTTTATTGAAGAAAACATATATAAAAATGAAAAAGATTATTTTATTAGATTTATTGATTCGTTTAATAGATTATCATTAAAACAAAGATTAATAATATATTTATGTTATATCGAAAATGAAAATGAATATTTAGATTTATTTATTGCTCATAATATGGGGTACTCTTTAGGTTATTTTTATAATTTAAAGAAAAAGGCTATATTAGATTTTACAACATCTTTTGGGGTGATTACATTTGGACAATAATACAAAGTTTAAACCCAAACCCACAAAAAATAAGGAACAATCAGATTATAAGTCATTATATATAAAAGAAAATCTGATAAAAGAAATTGAGAAGATAGCTATAGAATATAATACATCCTTTAACAATGTAGTTATTTCCATGATAGAAGAATGTTTAAAGAAGACTGAATAGAGTCTTCTTTATATATTTTTATTGAAACAAAACAAATGTTTGTGTATAATTATATTGGTGATGAAGATGGATAGAACATATGCTTGTATAGATCTTAAAAGTTTTTATGCATCAGTTGAATGTAAAGAGCGAGGTTTAGATCCGATAACTACTAATCTTGTTGTCGCTGATAATTCTCGTACTGATAAAACCATATGTTTAGCAGTTAGTCCATCTTTAAAAAGTTATGGCTTATCAGGTAGATCCAGATTATATGAAGTTGTACAAAAAGTTAGAAAAGTAAATAATGATAGAAAAAGAAATATTAATAATGCTAGATTTAAAGGTAAATCTTATAATGATATCGAATTAAAGAATAATAAGTATTTAGAATTAGATTATATTGTGGCAACACCACGCATGGCACTTTACATAAAATATAGCACTCAAATATATAATGTATATTTAAAATACTTATCACCTGATGATATATTTGTATATTCAATAGACGAAGTATTTTGTGATTTAACCAATTACTTAAAACTCTATAAGATGGAAGCTAAAGAGTTAATAACTAAAATGATACAAGATGTTTATAAAATTACAGGTATAACTGCAACATCAGGGATAGGTACTAACATGTATTTAGCAAAAGTTGCTATGGACATTGTTGCAAAACATTCTAAACCTGATGAGTGTGGTGTTAGATTAGCCGAGTTAGACGAAATGTCTTATAGAAAGTTATTGTGGAATCATAAACCTATTACTGATTTTTGGAGAGTCGGCAGAGGTTATTCCAAAAAATTAGAAAAGCATAATATTTATACTATGGGTGATATTGCAAGGTGTTCTATTGATAATGAAGAATTATTATATAAATTATTTGGTATTAATGCAGAGTTGTTAATAGATCATGCTTGGGGTTATGAACCATGTACTATGAAGAGTATAAAATCATATAAACCCACTGTAAATTGTTTATCATCTGGACAAGTTCTTCATTCTCCATATAATTTTGAAAAGGCTAAAATAATCGTAAGAGAAATGATAGATGTTCTATCTCTTGATTTAGTAGATAAACACTATGTTACGAATATTCTTACATTAACTATCGGTTATGATATAGAAAATGTAAACAAAAGTGATTATAGTGGCGAGATTGTAAAAGATTTCTATGGAAGATTAATTCCTAAACCTGCTCACGGAACAGCTAGATTAAATCATAAAACTTCATCTTCTAAAATACTTACTGATGCCTTTATGAAACTATATAGCAAAATAGTTAATCCTGAACTTACAATAAGAAGAATTAATATATCAGCTAATAATCTTATTAAAGAAGAAAATGTAAAAGAAAATGTTATATATGAGCAATTTGATATTTTTTCGGATTCTGTTCAAGTAGATAGTAAAAATAAAAAGGAAAAAATTGATGAGGCTAATGAAAAGAAAATTCAAAAAGCAATGATTAGTATAAAAAATAAATATGGTAAAAATGCAATAGTAAAAGCGATGGATTTAGAAGAAGGAGCAACTATGATAGATAGAAATAATCAGATTGGAGGGCATAAAGCATGAGTAATTATGATGATATTATTAATCTTCCACATCATGTATCAAATGTACACCCTAGAATGTCATTGTATAATAGGTCAGCGCAATTTGCTCCATTCGCTGCATTAACTGGTTATGATGATGCAATAGTAGAAACTGCAAGACTGACTGATAAAAGAATTAATTTAGATGAAAGTTTAATTGAAATAATTAATAATAAACTGATAAATATAGAAAGTATTATTAATGAACACCCATTAATATCAGTAACATATTTTGTAAAAGATAAGAAAAAAGATGGAGGGTCTTATATCACCATTAATGGTAATGTTAAAAGAATTGATAAAGATAATAATTGTATAATATTAAATAACAAATCAAAAATCTCAATAGATGAAATTATCGATGTAAAATTATGTAACAATGATAGAAATTAAAAAATATTCATAGTATAATTTTAATAGAAAGATAGAGGTAATAATTGTGAAATCAATATTGGACGAATCGATTTTAAAAGAGCTAGATCATTTTAATTTTAGAGGTAACGAAATTTCTATGATTATGAATAAACTATATAATAATAAGCTTAAAAATTCATTTTTATCTTTTTTGATAGAAAATCGAGGAAAAGTGATAACCATCCCAATAATATTTAAAAAACTTAAAAATTTGGATGCATAAAACATGCATTTTTTTTATACAAATTTTTTTAAATTGTTTTTCGTAAAGTGTACTTTGTTATTTTATAATGGTTTCCGGATGAATTTTGCACTTTTCGTGCATTTTTCATGCACTTTTTGTGCACTTTTTATGTCTTGGTAAATAGAAAATGCCATGTTATAATGAAGTAAAGTAGCAATAGTACGCTGAAAGAAAGGTACTAATGCTATTTTATATATTAGAAATTTCTAGAAAAACGCTTGATTTTTATTTTTTTTGTGATATTATAAAAAACAATTAAAAATTTTAGAAACCAAGTGGAAGTAGTACATATCCATAAAGCTACTTCCATTTTTCCATCATAAGTGGGTGGGAGGATGAAATATGGTTATATATAAAGATGATTTGTTGTTTATTATAATGAAAAAGACGAATAGTAAATCAAAATTGATTGATTGGTATTATAATCTTAAAAAAACAATGGGTGTTTATCTCTAAATAGGGATGAACACCCTTTTATAATGCAAGAAAGGAGAGAAAGCTATGAGTAAAAGATTTTTGTCTAATAATATATTAAAAATATATGATTCTAATCTAATAAGAAGAAAAGTAGAAGAAGTATTTGATCTATTTGATTATCTGGATAGCGTTTTATATGATTTTGAATATCCAATAATTACAAGTACGGGTACCATTAGATATGAACAATTTTTGCCTGGGATTACCAGCTCTAAAGTTGAAAATTTTGTATTAGATAAAATTTTTAATGAGTTACGTGGTAATGACTATAAAAGAAGGTTATTAATGACAAAAATTACTATGGCTTTGAAAAAACTTAATTCTACAGAATTACTTGTATTTAAGTATTCATATTATGAACAACTTGAAATATATGATATATGTGAAAAAGTAAACTATTCAGAAAGAAAAGTTAAAGATATTAAAAAGAGTGCTAGTGTTAAGTTTTTATTGGCACTTAACTTAGATTTAGAATGTATTAAAGGAGGTGATGCTAGATTAGTAAACAATTATTTTAAAGAAAAAGTTATTAGCGCACAGGTGTAAAACAAATGTAATAATACACAAAAATTCAAAATAAACTTTTTTTTAAAGTAAATGATTTGCAATAATTAGAAAAACGAGTTATTATGCAGGTAGTTGAGGTGAATAGTATGAAAAATAAAAAATTGTTAGCAGTAATAATATTTATAGTTTTAGCTCTTATAATTACTATAACTTTGGTTTTTATAAGTAGTAAAGATACCAATTCTAAAACTAAAAAATCTACTGATAAAAAAAGTACTACTACAACTAAACTTGAAAAAGTAAACAAAGTTAAAGATAGTGCAGAAGAAATAAAGGAGGGAGAAAGCACTACTACAACAAGTAGTGAAACTACAAATAACGACTCTAATAATCAAATAGTAACAACCAGGGTAGTGGTTACTACAAATGTGAAAAATAATACCACCACGCAAAAAAAGTCTACTACAACTAAAGTTAATACAACAACAAGACAAACAACTACAACAAAGAAAACAACTACAAGGAGTTGTACACCCAAAAAATTTTCTGTTTCTTGGTTTAGGGCGGATTTCAAAACTGAAAAGGAGTGTACTAACAAAGGTGATGATTATTTGGGTAGATATGGTTACCATTGCTATGATATGGTTGATGATTGTGGTGATACTTATTATATGTTGGATTTAAAGGATGAAAACGGGACTAGTTATGATTGGCACAATATTCAATAAAAGGAGGATAAATGAAGAATATATTAAAAAAACTTAAATGGGCTATACCCATTTTTTTATTTGGAATAATTTTTAGTATTCCATCACTCAAAGCAAAAGCTCTTACTTCTGATTCATTTTATTATGAATGGATAGACCCAAAAGTATATGTTTCAAAAACAAAAAACGGAGTTGAACGCTCCGAAAGAATAAGAATTTATCATAGGAGTTCAGATGGACAGGTTGTTTATTGTATTCAGCCTGGTGTTGACTTTGCCGCTGGTGTTCCTATGACAGGTTATGATAGTGATCTAGTAGGTATATCAGGAATGACAAAAGAGCAGTTAGAAAAAGTTAGTTTACTTGCATACTATGGGTATGGTTATGGGAATCATACTGATTCCAAATGGTATGCTATAACCCAATATGAAATATGGAAAGTTTACAATTTAGGATGGGACGTTTATTGGGTCGATTCGTTCCATGGTAATAGAATAAGTCAATTTGAAGCTGAATCACAAGAATTATTAAATTTAGTTAATAACCATTATAAGATGCCATCTTTTCATGGACAAACAATAACAGGTGTTGTTGATGATACAATAACTTTAACTGATACAAATAATGTATTACAAAGCTATGATGTATCTATAAGTGAAAATGTAAATTATAGAAAGGAGGGAAATACTTTATATATTACACCAAATCAGGTTGGTAATATTACAATTACATTACAAAAGAAAAGTAATAGATTTGGGAGAGTAAAACTTGTATATGCAGAACCTGATTGTCAAAACTTGTTATTTGCAGGAGATTTAGATCCGATAAGTACTAATGTAAAAATAAATTCTATTGGTGGTAAAGTTACTATTCATAAAGTTGATAAAGATACTGGTTTTGCAATAGCTCAAGGGGACGCTACTTTAAAAGGTGCAACTTATGGTATTTATAAAACCGATGGGATAAAGGTTGGTACTATTACTACTGGTGATGATGGTGTAATAACTAGTGGTATGCTTCCTAATCAAGGAGAGTACTATCTACTTGAAGAAAAATCTTCAACTGGTTATGAAATAGATAATACAAAGTATTACTTCACTATAACAAGTGATGACTTATATCCTGAAGTTACTGTCTATGAAAAAGTTATTGAAAGAGATGTTAATATCTTTAAAGTGTTTGCAACCGATAAAACAGGTCTTTTAACTGGAGAACCAAACGTTCAATTTGATATTTATTTAAAATCATCAAATAAGAAAGTCGCTAGTATAACTACCGATGAAAAAGGTTTTGCCTCTGTTAAGCTACCTTATGGTGTTTATATTGTAAAGCAAGTTACTACTTCAAAAGATCATTATAAAGTTGATGATTTTGAAATTGTAATTAATAAATATACTGATGATCCTTATTATAAACTACTTTCAAATGCTGAAATAAAAGCTAAACTAAAGCTAGTTAAAATAGATAGTGAGTCAGGTAATGTAATTAAAATGAGTGGAATTAAATTCAAAATATTTGATGTTAAAAATAATGAATATGTTTGCCAAACAATTACATATCCAAATTCTAAAAAGGTATGTGAATTTGAAACCACAAGTGATGGGGAGTTTATAACACCATACGCTTTAAGTTCAGGAAAATATATCCTAGAAGAAATAGATCAAAAAATAGATGGTTATTTATGGAATATTAATCCGTATGAATTTGAAGTTGGAGAAAATTCAGAATTGATAAATGATGATGATTATGGTGTTATGGTTTTAGTTAAGTACGCTAATAAACAAGTAAAAGGAAAAGTATCTATAAAGAAAACTGCTGAAAAGTTAGTTATTGAAGATGGTTCATACCATTATGAAGAAATATCTTTAGAGGGTGCAGAATTCGGTGTATATGCTGATGAAGATATTGTTACTAAAGATGGTGTTGTTCACTATAAAAAAGATGAGTTAGTTGCAACCATCACATCAGATGAAGATGGATTGGCAGAGTTAGATAATATGTATTTGGGTAAATATTATATTGTTGAAACCAAAGTTCCTGATGATAATTTAGTATTAGATAGCACAAAACATGAATTTGAATTAACATATAAAGATCAATATACTGAAATTATTTCAAAGACTTTTGATATTTTAAATAAATATAAAAAAGGAACATTAGAATTTACAAAGGCTGATGTTTCAACTGGAGAACCACTTCCTAATACCACTATTGAAATATATACAAGTGATGATGAACTTATCTTCACTGGTGTTACTGATGAAAATGGTAAAATAATAATTAAAGATTTAGCTGTTGGAGATTACTATATCCTAGAAAAAAATGCTCCAGATAATTATAAAATAAATCCAGAGCGTATGTATTTTTCTATTAAAGAAAATGGAGAAATAGTAAAGGCTACACTAACAGATGAACTTATTATTGATATTCCAAATACTTCTAAAAATGAATTTAATAATAATATTTTATTAGCATTAGGTGTTACATTAGGTTTAGGAGCTTTATTATATGTTAAAAAGAAAAATAACAAGAAATAGTATTATTGTATTATTATCTATCCTTTTGATATTGCTTTGTATTTTTATTAAAATTAATGATGTATATAATGAGAAAAAAATAGAAAAGCAAGAAGAGGAACAAATAACTGATATTATTAACAATAATTATTCATTAGAAGCCATAAATGAGACTTCTGACAACAAAACTAGTAGTAAAGGTGATAATTATATAGCAGTTTTAGAGATCCCTAAAATAGGCCTTAAAAAAGGTCTAGTTATGGCTACAAAAAACTTTAATTCAATTAATTATGCAGTAAGTATAGATAAGAATAGTAAATTCCCAGATAGTGTTGGAAATTTTATCTTATATGCTCATTCCGGTAATAGTAAAATATCTTATTTTGATAAATTAAAAAACTTGGAAAATGATGATGAAATTAGAATTTACTATAATGGGTTATGGTATACTTATGTAGTAATAAGAAAATATGAGGTAGATAAAACTGGTAGATTAAGTATTTATTCTGATAATGAAAATAAGTACATTACCTTAACTACTTGTAGTCAAGAAAATAAACAAAAGCAAATAGTAATTTTAGGAAAGGAAAAATAATTTTGAATATTAAAGATTCATCAAAGATAGAAATGTTGTCAGATGGGGTTTGCTGTTATTCAAGAAATAGTACTGAATTAGGTGCAAAGGCTTCTTCAGAACTATTTAATGCATTTTATAAAGAACATAATAAGAGAATAATAAATGAATATATCGAACTTGATTATATAGTAAATAAAACAAGTAAGCCTGAATTATCTAAACTATTAAATAATGAAAATGATTGTGACATAATAGTTAAAAACTTTTCTACATTGTCAAAAAATATAGAAGAATTTAACTATATCGTAAATAAAATAAAAGAAAAAAACCAAAAGACTTGGAGCTTTAATTTATAAGCTCTTTTTTTATGGAAAGGAGGTGATGAAAATACAAAGGAATATAAGAGTTTTATATGTAGAGCCATATAAGGATCCAGTGGAAATGGTTATTAAAAATAATCTTTCAGAAAAACGTAAACTTGTAAAAGGCAACATAGAATATTCTTATTTAACCGATGATTATAGTGTTGCACTTATATGTAACGAAGAGGGCAAAATAAATGGAATGCGAGAAAACAGAGATATAGGTCACGATATAATCTTCGGACCTTTTATAGTTGTTGGGGATGATGGTTCAGGCGAAGATAGATCGCTAATTCAAGAACAAGTAGATAAGTACAAACAATATTTTAATGACTTATCTATATGTAAAACTTATTTTAAAGTTAAAGAAATACTTGATACTCAAAAAGAAAAAGAAATTAATATGTAAAGGAGGAATGAAATGTTGAATCAAGTAGTAGTAGTCGGAAGACTAGTTGATACACCAGATGTTAAAGAAACAGAAAATGGTAAAGCAGTATCAAATATTACTGTTGCAGTACCAAGAAGTTACAAAAATGAAAACGGGGAATATGAAACTGATTTTCTTGATTGTACATTATGGGGTGATGTTGCAAAGACTACATATGAATATTGTAAAAAAGGAGATTTATTAGGAATTAAAGGTAGAATTCAAGTAAGAACAATTGATGATGACGAAAAGTCTTACAAAAAAACCGAAATAATTGCTGAAAGAATTACTTTTTTAAGTTCTGCAAAATCTAAAGAACATGATAATGAATTAGATTAATTATGAAAAAAGGTAAAGAAAAAAGTTAAATCGCCGGTCAGCAAAATAACTCTGTGATTATTATATCATACTTTACCTTTTTTAATTTTTATTAAGGAGGGATATAGTGAATTATATTTTAGCAAATGGAATACAAAAGTTAGATGGTGGAAGTTATAGCATTGATTCAATTATAAAAGCTATACAAACCTTTTCAAATTGGGCATTAAGAATTGGAATAGCATTGGCAGGTGTTTCACTAATCATAGGTTTTATTATGTATGCTGTTGCTGATGTTGATAAAAAACAACAAGTAAAACAAAGAATTATACAGACTATGTTTGGGATTGTTGGTATTATACTTGCAATATCAATAGTAAACTTAATAATTGATTTATTCTAGGGAATATAAATGTCAGCGTATGATTTTTTAAGAACTATAGGATGGTCTATCATTGACTTTATATATGGTTTAATAGATTCTTTGTTTGAAATATTAAGAGAAATAAATGCTTATAATTTGATTGATAGCATATCTAACAATGAAATATTTAAAAATTTTCATTCTGGGATAATCATAATAGCTCTAACTTTATTAGGATTATTTTCAATATGGAAATTTGTTATGAAAATACTCGAGCCTGATGAAAATACAAATGCAGGAAGTATTGTAAAAGAAATAATTAAATGTACCTGTTTAGTTATATTATCAGTTTTTCTTTTTGCGCAAGTATCATTATTTTCAATAAAATTAGGAAACTTTACAGCTTCTATGTTTGATAATAAAAATGTTACGTTAGCAAAAACAATGGAAGTAATGTATGTTAGCTATGATGAGGGATATAGTGAATCTACTGAATTTTTAAAGGAAGACTTTAAAACATCAATAGAAAATGACAACTTTACAAAAAAGAAAGAATACAATGAAAAATATGTAACTTCTATCGGATGGATTTTACCTGGTACAGTAGAGTATAAATATAACATTAATTGGATATTATCAATTGTTGTTGGTGCTTTTTTTCTTTATGCATTATTTTTTAGTGGAATGATGCTTGCAAGACGTCAAATAGAATTTATATTTTTATTTTTAATATCTCCAATTGTTTTTGCAACATCAATCAATAATAAACAAAGACGTGGTGCAGTATTTGAACAACTTACTTCACTTACGCTTCAGGCTGCAGTTGTAATGCTTATAATTGGAATTACAGTTTTAATTATGCAAGCCGTAAACGGAACAACATTCTTTTCTGATTCAACTACGAAAGACGTTATACTTAAAACAATTATGTATTTAGGATGTGCAACGTTTTTATTAACTGGATCACAAGCCGTTAATAGATTTATTGGTGCTAATGTTTCAGCTAATAGTGGTAGAGAACAAATGATGAGCTTGATGTCATTTAATAGAACCATGGGAGGTATTGCAAGTAGAGGAGCTTCTGGATTAACTGGTGGAGCATTATTTGGAGCTGGTATGTCAAGTAGTGTTTTAGGTAAATTAGGAGGAAATAAGATAATGGACAAAGTAGGAAAAGCTATACAAAACTTTGGTAGTGGTATTTCCAATAATTCGAATGGTTCAAAAATTAAACAATCAGTTGGTAATTTTATAGGAAAGTTTGGTTCTAAATTAAGTGATAGTCCGTTGAGTAAAATGGGTAAAAAAATGAGGAGTCAAGGAAAACAAAGTATGGGTAATGCTATTAGAAGAGGATATTATGGGAGGTTTTAATAATGTATATAACAATTAAAAGTATAAAAAAAACACTTGGTAAATATATAGAGTACATGGATTTATATATTGGGATACCAGCGTTATTTTTATTTCTTATTTTATTTTCATTTACTAATTTTAAACTAATTTCTTTTATTTACTTAACCGTTGTCATATTCTTAATGTTACCGATAAATTTATCGAAGAAAAATAGAATGTATAAAGTTATGTTTTTAGTGTTTTATTTTCTAATAAAAGTTAAAGAATATAGCTATTACAAAAATAAAAAAGGAGAATAGCGTTTATTATAGTATTAGTAAATGATTATCGTAATTTGACTTATTATTGAAATTTAGTGAAACTTTTAATAAACGATATTCTCTATATAATTATATATTAAATAAAAACAATATGTAAAAGCATATTTAAGGAGGTTGATTATAATAAGAACAAATGAAAAAGATATTTTAAATAAATTAAAGCCTACTGGTATATATATCGAAGCAAAAGGAAAAATGAAAAAAAGAATGAAAAATTCCAAGCATTTTTCTAATGTAAAAGAAGTTGACAATAGTGGATTATTAAAACTTAAAACAGGTGAGGTTGCTAAACTTATTGAAGTAAAGGCAATAGATTTATCTTTATCTTCAAAGTCGGATAAAGAATCTTTTTTTTATATGTTTAAAAATTTGTTTCAAATAAAAAACTTGAATTTAAAATGTTATAAGTTAGATGAAATGATAAACTTAAACAATAATAAAATTAAACTTGATGAGCTAATTGAAAGTACTGATAACGAGAGTAAAAAAGCATTATTAATTGAAGAACGTCGATTAATAGAAGAATTAGAAAGTAATGGATTTACAACGTCCAGCATTTATTATTTTGTTTTGATTGCAAAAGATGAGTTGTTGCTCCAAAAACAATTAAAAGAGTTAATGGAAGTTACTGAAAATCTAGAACCAAGTTTGGGTATAGAGATAATTAATAATAAACTAGAAATTTATAAGTTTTTAACCAATCTATATTTAACATCTAATTCATTAGATCAATTAATATGGAGTGATTTACCAGAACTTGTGTCACCTTTAAATTTATCTGAAAAAACAAATATGTTAAAGTTCGATGATAAAGACGTTCAAATGCTTACTATCAAAACGATACCACCATTTGTAGATGAACTTTTTTTTGAAGATATATTTAATGTTCCAAATGTGCGAGCTTGTATATCTATTAAGGACGCAATTAGCCAAGAGGAACTTATAAGATGGGTAAATACTCAATATCAATTCTTGTTATCTGATAGAAACACTACTAGGAAATTAAGTGACGCAACAGAACTTGATACTCAAAAAGAGAACTTTCAAAGACTAATGAATGATATAAAAAATGGTGATGAAAAGATTAAAGAAGTATCGTTAATATTAGTTGTTTATGGTTCTAAAAACGAAAGAGAAGAAACGATAAGAAATTTAAAAAGATTAACTGATAGTTATCAGATAAAATTAGATGCACCGAGATTAAGACAAATGGAATTATGGCAAACTTATGATATAACACCATTTTCTTTAAAAGATTATTCTGTGTATTTGCCAACGCTTACTTTAAGTGCTGGTTTTCCATTTACTCAAACATATTTTAATGATTCAAATGGTTATATGTTGGGTGTTGATATACATACATCTTTACCTATCTATTTTGATAACTTTGTTTTGAATAATTTTAGAACATCCCATAACATGGCGATAATATCCTCAACTGGTGGAGGTAAAAGTTACACTATGAAGAAAATGATAATAAACGAATACGCAAAAGGAACAAAAATTTTTATTTTCGATGCTGAAAATGAGTATGAAAATATTGTTAAATTAAATGGTGGTGAATATATAGACTTATATTCTAAAAAAGGTGGTATTATAAACCCACTTCAAATAAGATATATCCCGTCTGATGATGATAATGCTTCCAAAGAAACTGATTGTCCTTTGGCAAAGCATTTAGGGTTTTTAGAAGCTTTTTTTAAAACTGCCTTTGAAGATATATCCGAAAAGGAATTAGTAATGCTTTTATCTATTGTTGAAGCTTTATATAATAAATTTGGTATATTTAAAAATACTTCAATTAATACATTAGAATCCTTAAAAGCAAAAGATTATCCAATATTTGATGACTTGTATAATTTTTTGCCAGAGTATAAAAAAAGTATTAATAGTAAAGAAAAAATAAAGTTAATAGAACAAATAGATATTTTAATTTCTAGATTTTTAACTGGTACTGATTCGTATTTGTTTAATAGTCATACATCAATAGATTTAAGCAATGATTTAATTGCATTTAATTTACAAGAATTATTGTATAGTGGTAACCAAAGATTAATAAATACGCAAACTTTAAACTTGTTAACATATTTAAATAACTCTATTGTAGCTAACAAAATTAGTAATGAAAAAACAAAAGAGGAAAGGAAACATATTTGTATAATAGTTGATGAGTTTCATTTGTTTATTGATGAAAAAAATAATGAGGTATTAAAAAACTTCGGTCAATTAGCAAGACGCATAAGAAAGTACTCTGGATCTTTAGTTGTATCTACACAATCGGTAAAAGACTTTGTAGGGAACGCAGAGGTGTTAAGACACGCAACAGCTATATTTAATAACTGTCAGTACTCAATGATAGGTATGTTAAAAGAGGATGATCTACTAGCTTATATTGAATTATTTAAGAATAATCCATTAACTGATACCCAAAAGAATTTTTTATTTTCTGCAAAACGTGGTGAGTTTCTACTTAATATTGATAATAAAACCAAGTTAAGAATATGGGTGCGAGCAACACAATTAGAGCGCCAAATGATGGGTGAAGAAGTTAAGGAAGATGTTTAATGTTAAGAAAAAAACCATTTTTATGTTAGGCCTTTTTTTAATAATTATTTTTCTTTTTTTAACACCTGTTATGATGTTGTTAGATTTGTTTGAAGAGAATGGAACAAAAGTTTCTATTGATGAAAGTTATGTGTCAAATAATTATCCATATGCAAATGATTATATATCTGTCTTAAATAAAAATATAAGAGATGGTAATGGTTATGTTACATTATCAAGAGTGGTATATTTTTTGTCAGAAAATAAAAATTTAACTTATGATGAGATATATACTGACAATTTAAATTTAGATAAAAAACAGGAAAAACCAATTTCGGAGGTTTGCAGTATGGAAAAGTACAAAAATTATAAAGTATGTAATTCATTGGCGATAAAGGATTCTAACCAAACTGATTTTTATACTGAAAAGCCATTTGGTAAACCATTAAATTTTACGAGCATGAATGTGTCAAGTTTCTTTATGCAAAATAGAAGTATAGGTGTTTCTAAAGTACATAAAGCGTGGGATTTTTCAGCACCAGCAAAAACGCCGGTTTATTCTGTTTGCGATGGTGTAATAGAAACCGTGACTTTTCCATATGATAAAAATGTAAAAAATATGCTTGATAAGAACGGAGGAAACAGGATAAAACTCAAGTGTACATATAATAACCAAGTCTATTATGTTTATTATATGCACTTATATCCAAATAGTTATATGGTTTCTAAAGGTCAAGCAGTTTCTAAAGGAGATGTATTAGCAGGTGTTGGTACAACTGGTATGTCGACTGGAAATCATTTGCATTTTCAAGTTAATTTAAATGGCAAAGAAATTGATGGTATGAAACTAGTGGATTTCAGATAAAAAGTTGATTTTTTCTTTAAAAAATGATATATTATGCTTGCAGTAAAATAAAAAATATTTAATTGAGGGGGATATATGGAAAATATATTAACAGGTAAGCCATCATTAGATAAACCATGGCTTAAATATTACGATGAAGAAGTATTAAATAAAAAATTACCTGAAAAAACTATATATGAATATATAGTAGATAATAATAAAAAGTTTCCAAATAGGGTTGCTTTAAATTATTTTGGTAGAAAAATTACATATGGTGAACTTATACAAAATATTGACCAAACCGCAAGAGCATTTAGAAAATATGGAGTTAAAGAAGGTGAAATAGTAACTATTTCTATGCCTGCAATTCCAGAAGCTATATATATGTATTATGCATTAAGTAAAATTGGGGCTATTGCAAATATGGTTGACCCAAGAACAAGTAAAGATGGTATAGAAGGTTATATTGCAGAAGCTAAATCAAAATTACTTTTTATAATTGATAGAGCAGCAGATAAAGTAAAAGACGTTAAGAAAAAAACGTCTGTTGAAAAAATAATAACGGTTTCACCAACCGATTCTTTGCCAATCGGTATAATGTTAAAAAAAGCAACTAAAGATATTAATAGCCAATATGAAGAAAGAAAAGAAAATGCTATTAAAGAAAATAAAAAAATTCCAAAAAAGAAGGATGTAATATTAGATTATTTTAAGGATATGAAAGAAAACGAAAGTGCTTTTGCTAAAAGTGGTGAATGCATTTCTTGGCCTAAGTTTTTTAAATCAGGAAAAGCACAAGATTATGAACCATATCCAAAGTATGATAAGGATAAACCATTATTAATTGTTCATACTGGTGGAACAACGGGTCCATCAAAAGGTGTTGTACACACTAATTTTAGTGTTAACGCTGCATCATTTCAATGCCAAAATGCAGGCTATGATTTCAAAAGAGAACATAATTGGTTAAATATAATGCCACCGTTTATAGCATATGGTATTGGTAATGGACTTCATTTACCACTTGCGTGCGGAATGGAAGTTATATTAATTCCAGAGTTTAAAGCTGAAAAATTTGATGAATTATTATTAGAATATAAACCAAATCATATGGTTGGTGTACCATCACATTACGGAAGCATTATTAATAGTAAAAAACTTGCTAAAGAAGATTTGTCATATATTATTGCGCCTACTGTTGGTGGTGATAAAATGGATAAAAAATTAGAAAATAAAACAAACGAATTTTTAAAAAAGCATAATTGTGATTATAAAGTTGTTAAAGGTTATGGAATGACTGAGGTTAATGCTGCAGTTGCGGCTTGTACTTCAAATGACACTAACAAACTTGGTAGTGTAGGAATACCATTTCCTAATACGACTATATCTATTTTTGATCCAAAAACCAAAGAGGAATTAGGATATAATAAGCAAGGTGAAGTTTGTATAACTGGTCCTAATACTATGCTAGGATATTTTAACAACGATGAAGAAACAAATAATATATTAAGAAAACATGAAGATGGGTTAATGTGGATTCATTCGGGTGACTTAGGTTATATGGATCAAGATGGTAATTTATATGTTGTTGGTAGGTTAAAGGAAATGATAATAAGACCAGATGGATTTAAAGTTTATCCTAGTATGATAGAGGATGTCATTTTAAAACACAAGGATGTTTTAGAATGTAAAGTTGTTGGTGTAAGAGATATAAATTATTCACAAGGAAAGGTTCCAAAAGCTCATATTGTATTAAAAAGTGATAGTGTTGATACAAAAAAAGTTGAAGAAGAAATACTATTATTATGCAAAGAAAAATTGCCTGAATACTCACAACCAAGTGAAATAGAATTTAATGATAAATTACCACTTACATCAATTGGAAAAGTTGACTTCGTTAAACTAGAAAAAGACGATGAAGAAAAATTAAAATTAATATCATGTGTAAAGAAATTAAAAAGATAGAAAATAATTCCTATCTTTTTAATTTTTTAAAGTGTATAATTAATATAGATGTAGTAAATAAATTTTAGGAGTGTTTTGTATGATAATAGGTATAACGGTTATTTGTTGTATGTTGCTTTTTAGTTTACTTGTAGGAACAATATATTTTTCAAAAGCAAAACTTAAAAATACAGAAAATAAACTATATAGTAGGTTATTTATAATTACTTTTTTTGGACTAATAATTGAACTTTTATGTTTCTATTTTGTTTATAATAAGGATATATCAAGTATTTATAATATATTAAATGAATTTATAAATAGATTATTTTTAATTTATCTATTATTATGGGAATTTTTATTTACAGAATACATATTTTTTGTTTCTTTTGAAAGTAGATTAAAGTTTAAAGACAAATTAAAACATAATAGAAAAAGTATTTTAATTACTTTATCAATTATTTACATAATAATGGCTGCAATAATAATAAAATTACCTCTTAACTATTTTAATGATGGCAAATATATATATTCATATGGTACCGCAACAAATGTTTTATTATTAATGGGTGGTGTTTTTATATTTATAGATATAATAAGTGTTTTATCTAATATAAAACGTGCTTCTAGCAAAAAATATTATCCATTATTTATGCTTGTTATAATGATGATTTTTGTTTTTGTAATTAGACAAATTAATCCTGGAATAACAATAATAAACTCTGTTTTTGCTTTTGTTACTATTTTTATGTATTTTACAATAGAAAATCCAGATTTAAAAGTAGTAAATGAATTATTAAGAAATAAAGAATTAGTAGAAAGACAAATGGAAGATAAATCAAGGTTTTTATTTGAAATATCACAAGATATTAAGACACCAACAAAAAATATATTAGGGATTACTAAAAACTTTGATAAATTAGATAACGATATTGATAAAAAAGATGCGGTAAGATTAATTTCAAGTAATGCTAATGATTTACTATTTAAATTAAATAACGTACTAGATATATCATCTATGGATGCAAGTAAGATTAAAATAAAAGAAGAATATTATGATACGACTATGTTCTTTAAAACGATTGAAAGCATGGTGCAAAATGCAATTGGAAATAAGAATATAAAATTAAAATTTGAAGTAAACAGTAACGTTCCAGAAAAACTTAATGGAGATGATGTAAAACTTAAACAAATTTTAATGTCAGTATTATTAAATAGTATTGAAAATACCGAAAATGGTTTTATAAGCGTAAACATAGGTAGTATAGTAAGGTATGATGTTGCAAGATTAGTTATAAAAATAGAAGATTCAGGAGTTGGAATGAGTCTTGATAAAATAAATAGTATATTAGACGATAATATGGAATTAACTTTAGATGAGACAAATAAACTTAATAAACTAGATATGGACTTAAAAGCAACCATTAAAGTAATAAAGTTACTTGGTGGAAGTATTAATATTAAGAGCAAAAAAGATGAAGGAACAACATTTATGATAGTATTAGATCAAAAATGTGACATTGAACAATCATCTAACTTTATGAAAAACGTAGAAAAATACTCATCTGATATATTTGGTAGAAAAAGAGTTTTATTAGTTAATGATGATAAGGAAGAAAATTTTAAGATATCAAATATTTTAGGAGAATATAACATTGATTTAAACGTATCAATGACAGGTAAAGATTGTATTGATAGGATTAATAATGGTGAGTTTTACAATCTAATAATAATAGACGATGAGCTAGGTGAAACATCTGCATTACAAACATTAAATGAATTAAATAAAAATAATAAATTTAAAATACCAGTAATTGTTATGTTAAAAAAAGATAAAGAACATTTTAGAAAATATTATGTAGAAGATGGATTTAAGGATGTAGTTTTAAAAAGTGATCTAGTTAATGAATTAGAGATCATTATAAATAAATACATATAATTTATCTAAAGACTGAAAAATAGAGTGATAGAAATCATTATAATGTAATAAGTTATCAGTCTTATAGATTTTAAAAAAGAAAAAAAGTAGCCGAAGCTACTTTTTTGCATAATTAATATACTTTGTTATCTTTTATATTCCACAATATCCGTTATATCACACTTTAAATAATTACATATTCTTGCAAGAACAAGTATATCAATACGAAGAATATCACCAGTCATTAATCTTTTTATAACTTTATAATCAGTATTAGTATCACGCATTAACTTATTAATGCTAATGTTCTTATCATAAAGTAATTGTTCTAACTTAAATAAATAATAACCATTATCAACTTTTATCTTCTTAACTTTATTCATAGACTCTATACCTTTCTATAAATAATATTAGCAATATGTATAGTTCATTGACTATTGGTTATATAACCTATATAATTGTGATATAGAAAGGGTAGAACATGAAGAAAGATAGTACGTTATTGAAACTTATAGATTTAGAATTACAACATCTAGAAAATAATTCTGATAAAATGTTAGAGTTCTATAAAGAGGATATTAATTTTTACAATATGTTAATAGATAATTTAAAAGCAAATAAACCTTATTTTTGGCAAAAAAAGAAATTAGAAGAATATAAAAAGCAATTAAATGAATATAACGATAAAATTACCGATTTATACAAGGTTATAGAAAAAATGTAATTTGTGTTTAATTATATTAAATAGATGAGGATTTAAATTATGAGGTGGTTACTATGTATATTGATATTAATAGTTTTAGTAATAGTTCTAACTGGATGTGCTTATTTTGAAGGTAGAGTTATAAACAAATAATTAGATTTTGATTTATATTTAGCAGAACGTAAGATTATAATGTATGTTTATGAGAAAGGAAATAAGATGCCTAAAAGTAGGATAGTAAAATTTATTATAAGACCTACAAATAAGATTGATTTAAGGAACTATTTTGATAAAAATAGGAGCATTTTTGCAAGTGTAAAAATGAAATTCCGGAATAAAGTTTGTTATAATATAAGCAAATATTATACTTTGTTCCGGAACGCTCTTATGCTCCTTTTGAATAATTATGGAAATAAAGCTTATTATTTAGCTTTTTTATTAATCAAAAAATATAATGTCCATTTATTAAATATTCAATAATATCCCTATGTACTATATAAGAAACGTTTTTAATATCGCTACCAAAAATACATTTTTATAAAGAGTTCAAATTCACACCTATTTAAAAATTTCATACAATTATTCCCCCCCTTTTTCGAGTTGTATATAATAAACAATATTATTGAAGAAATATGTCGAATAATGTAATAATAAATGTTATAATGTAATTATTAAGAAAATGTTATTAATTATTATAGTAATGTTACTATAATAATTAATATCAATTTGAAAGTGTGGTGCAAAATGAAAAAAATTAAAATAATATATATAGTTATCATTCTTTTGGTTTCTTTAACTGGATGTGCGTATAACAATGAAATGAAAATATCCTATAAAGATGATGCTGAAAATGAATTTAGTAGTAATTATACATATAAATTTGTAGGTCAATCAGAACATTTTTATTTCGAAACTGGTAAAGTTTATTATAATGGTAATGAAAGAGAATTGTTAATTAGTAACTTTAACTTAAAAGAAAAAATGGATTCAGATACTAAATATTTAATAAATTTATATTTTAATGATATTTTATTGGATGGCAATATAAATGGGAAAGCTAATTTAGATGAAAATAATTATAAAAAAACTTTATTTGGTGAACATGGATATTTAGGTGAAAAAGATAAAAACGGAAATATTATTGGTGAATCTGATTCATTTCTTGAAACAACAAAAGATACTTTTAAAAGTAGTATTAAATTAGAAATTATATATTGTTTAAAAAATGAATGTAATACAGAAGAGATGAAAATAAAAATAATGGAGGAAAAATAATGCGAAAGAAAGTAATCATTATAATAAGTATAATTATTCTTACTTCTATTTTATTGTTTTTCGTTTCACAAATTTTACCTTTGGGATACTATAAAGAACAAATAATTTATGATACAACTAATGGTAGCCAAACAATAGAATTAGGTATTCCTAAATTATCATTTATGAAAAAAGAAAATGATAAGAGTTATTCATATAAAAACGTTAGAGGTAACAAAGTTTTAACTAAAGAAGTTAAAGAATTTTTAAACACATTAGAACCAATAGAATGTAATGATACAACGTATTACTATAACAGTGAAAATGATTTTACTATAATCGATTATTCGGTAAAAAATCATTATATATATAACACCATATCATATAGAGTTGTTGATGGGGATTATTGTTATAATAATAAATTAGGTGAATATTCTAAAAAATTAGGTGGAATAAAAAGATATCATACTTTAAATGGTGGTACAATTTCGTTATATGAAAATTGGGATACTAAATTAGAAGTTTTATTTTTAGATGAAGTTAAAGATGACTCTAGCAGTAAATATGATTTTAGAGCAACTTTAAAAGTGCGACTTTATGAAAGAGTAACTGATAAATCATATAATACAATTACTTTGGAAGAATCTATAGGTGATATAGATATAAAAGATAATAAGCTATATTTTTATAGGAAAGATATAAAGCAAGATGATAATGTTAATTTAGAAATTCCTAAAGAGTCAGTCTTTGAAATAAAAGACGAAAAGTTAATTTTAATAGATAATTACTTAAGAGACTATTATTCAGATGAAATAATATTAAAATAATTTAAAGTATAATTTTTGAGCAGAAAAATAATCTGCTCTTTTTATTTTGTAAAAAAGGAGAGTGTTAATAATTGAAAAAAAGATTTGATTTATATATTCCTATGGAATTATATGAAAGAATAGAATTAATGTCTAAAAATTATAGATTAAGTATAACTCAAATGATAATAAGATTATTAGAGTTTGGTTATTTAGATTTTTATAAACAAGATTATAAGGAGGAAAATCAACATGAAAATAAGAATATTTACTGATGAAGAAATAAAAAAAATAGAAGAAAATGTATTTGTTATTAAAGTACAATATAGCAGAGCCATTATTTATGATCCTGCTTTTAAATTATGGTCTATAATGATGAGATTATACCATCCTGAATTATCAGCAAAAGAAATATTTAAAGCAGGTGGATTTGATACTAATATATTAAATATTAGAACTCCACAAGAAAGAATTAGAGAATGGATGATTAATTATAAAAAGTATGGAACAAGTTATTTTTTGCCAGAAAATAAAGAGTATTTTACGCTACCTAAAACATTAGAAAAGTATAAGACTTATAATTATGATAGAAATCAATTTATTGAATCTGTAATAAGGTTATTAAATCAATATGACAAAAATAGATAAGCATATATATTTAACTAACGAACAATACGTTTTAATTAATAATTATTGTAGAGATAAAAATATTACGTTTTCAAAAGCAATTTCAGAAATGATTGAAAAAGCTTTTGTCTATGATAATTATATTAATAAATTGGATTCTATACAAAATGATAATAAGTTTATTGCAAGAAAGTTAAGTGCTTTATATTTTTTGGTCGAGCAAATGTATTCTGATTTTGATTTTTCTAATATTACTGATGTTACCAAATCAAAAGCATTAAAGGAATTTAATAATAAGCTTCGAAAAGGAAAATTAAATGACTAAATCACCGAACGTAGTTTTTAATAGTTTATTTACTCTAGGTTTTAATAATCCTGATAATATTTATACTAATAGAGAAAAAACTATTAAAAGAGTTGTAGATATGTATAAATACTATACAAACGAAAGCAAAAGAGCAATGTCTATGTATGATTATTATACTGGTAAATTAACAAAAGAAAAAACAATGAACTTGGTTTTGGAAAATGGTAAATATGCAACTGAAAAAGAAGTAGAAAAAAGAAAACAACAGGCTGTTAAGTATTTGGAAAATTCTAATTTGTGGCAAGGGGTTATATCATTTAATAATGACTATATAAATAAAAATATTAACGTTCATAGATTAGAACATGAATTAGCAACAAAAATATTGCCAATGTTTTTTAAGAAATGTGGATTTAAGGATAGTAAAAAAATGTTTTATCAGCTATCGCTTCATACTGATACAGATAATTTGCATTTTCATTTTTCATTTATGGAAAAAGAAGCTAATTATGTAAACTCTAAAGGGAAATTAAACTATCGGTATAAAGGGGAGTTATCTGATAAAGAAATGAACTTTTTAAAAAATCAGATAGTACATACTATAGAAAAAGAAAATATATACTCTAATAAAATAAAAGAAGTAAATGATGAACTCGATGATTTAAAAAAATATTTTAATCCAGATGAAAAAAACTTTTTGTTATGTGATAAAAAGTCTTTAATTTTAGAATCTAAAATTTTTGATCTTGGTAAAAGATTGGATGAATTAGGGAAAGTAAAGGATGGTAAAATTTACTATAATTCAATAAAAGATAAAAAAACTAAAGAATTAGTGTCTGAAATAAAAAATTATTTATTTTCAAAGAGTAATGGTGAATTTAAGAAAGAATATAAAAAATTTAAGAATACCTTAAAAGATATTAATAAACATTTTGAAAGTATTAATAGAAATAATAATATTAATACTGATGAGGTAGATAAAACGCTAGTAGATGCTAAAGAAAAAAGACTAGATAATTATATAAATAATGCCATAGTTAATTATTCAAAAAAGAAATTAACAGAAAATGATTTTTTAAAAATTCTTGTTCATCAAACATACAACA
The DNA here is from genome assembly GCA_947628545.1 of uncultured Bacilli bacterium. Taxonomy (GTDB): domain Bacteria; phylum Bacillota_I; class Bacilli_A; order RF39; family UBA660; genus Onthocola_B. The sequence goes on from CANRAJ010000003.1 coordinate 26,042, forward strand.
AAGGAAAGTTATGTAATAAGAAACAAGTATTGAAAAATTATCTATCTAAATCTAATATTCCATTTAATAATAAGTATGAAATAGAAAAATCTATTAAAGATATAAATTATGAACTTGAAAAATCAGCGGAAGAATTTAGTAAGTTATTTGAAAGTGATATTGAGTGATTTTAATATTAATATTGATAGTATTTGTATTTTTCCTATTTTTTATTGAACTCATGTTAACACAAAATAAACTTACTAATAATAATGAGCATGGATCAGCTAGATTTTCTACTAAAAAGGAAATAAAGAAAAATTTTAAAAAAAATAGAATTGATAATATAGATAAACCTGGATTTCCTATATATTTTTCAAAAGATTTAAATGTAGTTTACTTTGATAATGAAACACCTCATTGGTGTTTTTTAGGTTCTACTGGTTCAGGAAAAACAGTGACAGCTATGATTCCAGAGTGTACTTTTATAGCAACAGCAAAGGAAAAAAGAAGCGTTTGTATTACTGACCCTAAAGGGGAGATATTTCAAAGTACAAGTAAGATGTTTGATGATAATGGATATAAAGTATATACAATAGATTTTAGACATCCAGAATTATCAAATCATATTAATATACTAGAACCCATAATTAATGAATATGAAAAATACATTAATTATAAAAAATTATCTTCTAGCGATATAAGATATGCCAATTTATCAAGGCAACATTATGCAGAAGCTAATAGACTTATTAATTCTATTTCTTCAATGATTATAGGAAGATCAAATAAAGAGAAAGATCCTTTTTGGAATAATAGTGCTAAAAATCTTCTATCTGGTTTAATTTCCTTTTTTTTAGAAGAATATGAAAAAGGGAATATTAAAAGAGAGCAAATAACAATAGTTGGTATTAAGAAATTTCAAAATTCTATTATGATAGAGAAAAACTTAGGAATTTTTAAAAATATTATAGAAGAAAAAGAATATGGTTATAAATCAAAAGATAATTTATTGTCTATATTGTCTGCTAGTGAAAATACATATAAATCAATAACATCGGTTTTTGGTGAAAAAATGGCTATTTTTGATGATGTTAACGTTGAAGTTATAACGTCAAATTCTGATTTTAGTTTTGATGATTTTGGTAATGTTCCGGTGGCTCTTTATTTAATAATTCCTGATGAAGATAAAACCTATTATTCATTAATAACAGTAATAATTGGATTGTTATATAAAGAATTAGTTAAGCTTGCTAATTTAAATGAGAATAAATGTTTAAATGTAAAAATGGAATGGTTATTAGATGAATTTGCAAATTGTCCACCATTTATGGATATAGAATCAATGGTATCTGTTGGTAGAAGTAGAGGTATGAGATTCTTTTTCTTTATCCAATCATTTTCACAACTGAATAATGTTTATGGTAAAGAAGTTGCTCGAATTATTTTAGATAATTGTGGATTGGTTTATTTAAAAACAAACACACAAGAAACTGCTGATGAGGTTTCTAAAAGGTTAGGTAAAAAGACTATCGAATCTAAATCAATTAGCCAATCAGTTAGTCTAATACAAAAAGATGGAAACAAATCATTATCTTTAATTGCTAGGGAGCTTATGACAGCTGACGAAATAAAAAGACTATATCATAAGACTATTATATTCCCAATAATTGGACATCCAATTATAAGAAATACTATTTTATATAATAAGTTTAATTGTTATGAACCTGGTGTAATAACAAGAATTGAAAAAGTGAAAAATAAGAATTTTAATGATTATTTTACTATTGAAAAAATAAATAAAATTCCTAATAATCCATATCAAAGTGATTTCAAAAGTAATGATATAAAAATATTAAATACTATATTAAAAGATATAGAAAATATTTTTTCTTCTGATATACATAGTTGTAATTACGAGATGGCAAATGAAAGGACTTATTTAAAATTATCTTTTGAAAAGGACATAAGAAAAGCAAATGTTGTTAGTTTTAGAAATTATTTGAAAGATAAACCTTTATTATTAATTGAAAAAGAAAAAGAACTGGAAGTTCATATAAAAAATATTTAAAAAGGAGCTGATACAAATGAATAATGTAAAAATAGACGGAAAAATTGTAGGTATTTCCAAACCTATTGGTAAAGAAGGTAATAAGTATTATTTTATAAAAATAAAACAAAGTAGAGTGTTCAATGAGGAAAAACATTCTACTTTTTTTGATGTGAAAGTATATAGTAATATTTTAAAAAAGCATAAAGAGTTATTTTTAGTTGATAAAAAGGTAATGATAGAAGGTAATTTAGACAGTTATTTTAAGGATGACAATTTAATAACATATATTGTTTTGGAAAAAATAAATGATAATTTTTACAATAAATTAGGTGATATTCTTTCTTATGATACAGATGGTACTATGCTATGGCATGGAAAAAGGTGTGATAAAGTCCCTATGAGTAATAAAGAAGAACAAGAATTAAAAGATTTGATTAAGGAAATAAGTGGAGGATAAGTATAAATTGTCAAGAAATGGCACTTTGTACTTTTTTAATTTTTTTAAAAATATATATTATAGAGAGGTTTAAATGATAGAAAAAGAAATTATTAATAGTAGAGAAACTAATGATTTGCCAATTAAGTATAAACTATATGAAATTTTTCTTGCGATAAATGAATCTGCTTATAATGAAGAAATAATTGATTATAACACCTTTGTAAAAGCACAGGATATTTTAATAAATTGGATGAAAAAAATATACATTAAATGATTTGCGTTTTATCCAAAAAAGTGCTACGCTTTTTTTGGATAAATCAATTCATTGAAAGGAGTTGATTTACCATAGACATAATCAAAGCCAGAGAAGAAAGGAGAAATGGAAGAACAATTTTCGATATGCCACTAAATGTGGTATATTATGCTCGTGTTTCGACGGATAAGGACGATCAATTAAATTCTCTTGAGAACCAATCTAAATATTTTGAGGATTATATATCAAATAATACAAGTTGGAATTATTGTGGCGCGTTTATTGACGAGGGAATAACTGGTACACAAACAAAAAATAGAAAAAATTTCTTAAAAATGATTGATATTGCTACTTCTGGTAAAATAGACTTAATTTTAACAAAAGAAGTATCAAGATTTGCAAGAAATACAATAGATAGTTTGAGTTATACCCAATATTTATTAACAAAAGGTGTTATTGTTTATTTTCTATCAGATAATATAAACACGTTAGAAGAGGATTCAGAATTTAGACTAACTATGATGTCATCTCTTGCACAAGATGAAGTTAGAAAGTTATCAGAGAGAGTTAAATTTGGTATGAATCAAAGTATAAAAAAAGGTAACATATTAGGTGGAAATATGTTAGGACTATTAAAGGTAGATAATGGTTATCAAATTATAGAAGAAGAAGCAGAAATGGTTAGAACATTATTTAATTTATACGCAACAGAGAAGTATGGATTTAGTGCTATATCTAAAAAACTAGCAAAAATGGGTTACTTAACAAAAAAAGGTAAGCCATTTAGCACAACCTCATTAAGAGTTATTCTAACTAATCCAAAATACAAGGGATATTATACAGCAAAAAAATCTTATGTTGAGGATTATAAAACGCATCGAAAGGTAACGATTTCAAAAGAAGAGTGGATATGTTACAAAGATCCAAGGATACCTATTATAGTACCAGAAGAATTATGGAATTTATGTAATGAAATACATGATCGCAGAAATGAAAAGAAAAATAAGAATGTATTATCTAGACAAGATTTCATAGATAAATCAAAGTATACATCTAAATTCATTTGTGCAGAATGTGGAGGCGTGTATTTTAGATGTTCGGGAGGAACTAGAAAGAATAATCCCAATTGGTGTTGTAGAAATTATAAACAACATGGTGTTAAATTTTGTGCTTCTCCTATACTATATGAAGATCAGTTAGATAAAATAATGAGCGATATTATAACTAATATAATAAAAAACAAAAAAAGGTATCTTGATACCTTGTTGAAAATGTATAAGGACTTAATATCGAAAAATGATATTAATGTAAATATTGATTCATACAAAGAAAAGATTGATCACCAAAATACTATGAAAGATAAATTGTTAGAAATGTCTTTAAACGGACTAATTTCAGATGAAGAATTTAAAAGAAGAAATGAAAAATTTAATAGAGAAATCGGTGAATATGAAAAAGAAATTAGAAGTTTAAATCTTAAACAGGAAGACTTTGGCTATTATGAGAAAAAGGTAAAAACTATATCAGATTTTTTAAATACGAAATTTGATGTAAAAGAAAATATGAAATTGTTTGTTAATAAATTAATAAAAAAAGTCATTGTATCAAAAATTGATGGCGACAGAAAACACGTTAAACTTCATGTTATATTTGATTTTAATAATGAAGATTTGGACGTAGATGTTTTTCAAGAAAGAGATAGAAGATGTTGTTATAAACTAAAAATGGCAAATGGCAATGTCGAATCTATTTTTTTTGAACCAAGTTGTCCCCCGCTTACAATAAAGCAACCCTGGATTTGTAGAATTAGGTAATCGTTTAGGAAAAGAAAAACTCTTTTCATACATTGATAAATTTGGTTTTGGTAAAAAAACTGGAGTTGACTTAAATGGAGAAGCTGAAGGAATAATATTTAATTTAGATAAAGTAGGTCCAGTAGAATTAGCTACTACTGCTTTTGGACAGGGTGTATCAGTTACTCCAATACAGCAAATAACCGCAGTATCAGCTGCTATAAACGGAGGCATATTATATAAACCATACATAGTAAAAAGTTTAAATGATCCAGAAACAAATTCGGTTATAAAAGAAAATAATAAAACAAAAGTAAGAAGGGTAATATCTAATGAAACATCAAAAGAAGTAAGAAGGGCTTTAGAAAGTGTTGTTACCAATGGTAGTGGAAAAAATGCTTTTATCGAAGGCTATCGTGTTGGAGGAAAAACTGGTACTGCTCAAAAAGTTGAAAACGGGGCATATTTAGTTGGAAATTATATTTTATCATTTATTGGTTTTTTGCCAGCAGATGATCCACAAATAGTAGTATATGTTGCTATTAATAATCCTAAAAGAGTAGTTCAATATGGTGGGGTTGTATCAGCTCCTGTTGCAAAATCTATATTATTAGATTCCATTGATGCTTTAGGAATTAAAAAAAGAAATGTTTTAACTGAAAAAAAATATAATTGGAATGATAAGAAATATTATACGGTTGAAAATGTTATTGGAAAGACTCCTAAAGAGGCTGCAAAAATATTATCAAAATATACGATTGAATATAGTGGTAGTGGTAATGTTGTAGTAGAACAATCACCAGAGGCTGGAACGAGGTTAGAAGAAACCTCAGTAGTTAGATTAATGCTTGGTAATTAGTAAAATAAATATCAAGTAAGTATAAAAATATGTAAAAAAAAGAAAATATATAGTATAATTATATTTATAAATGAAGAGGTGAAAATAGTGTTTATATTAACAAAATCTTTATTAGCACTTATGATTGGATTTATTATATCAACTACAATTGGTTATTTTTTAATACCATTATTAAAAAAATTTAACGTAGGTCAAAGAATAAGTGTTTTTGTTGCAGAGGCTCATAAGAAAAAAAATGGTGTTCCAACGATGGGAGGATTAATATTTATTATTCCCACGTTCATAACTGTTTTAATAATGTATTTTACTAAAAAAATTAATATTAATAGTAATTTACTTATCGTATTATTCGTTTTTGTTGCTTATGCTGTTTTAGGTGCGATAGATGATATTATTAAACTTAAGCGTAAGCAAAATGAGGGTTTAACTGAAATACAAAAACTATTTGGCCAAGTAATAATCGCAATTGTATTTTTTTACATATATATGAAAAGTGGTTCTGAACCATTGTTATGGTTTCATGCTTTTAATCTTAAGGTTAATGTTGGATGGCTTTACGGATTTTTCATATTATTTATGTTAGTTGCATCTTCTAATGCTGTTAATATAACAGATGGGTTAGATGGTCTTGCAGGTGGGTTATCATTTATAGCATCTTTAGTACTAGGTGTAATAACTTGGACTACAAATTGGCTTTTAGGATATGAAGATATAGCGATATTTTGCTTTATATTATCAGGCTCAATTTTAGGATTTTTAGTTTATAATACGTATCCTGCCAAAGTAATTATGGGCGATACAGGTTCTCTTTGTTTAGGTGGTGTTTTAGCAACAATTGCAATATTAATTAGAAGAGAAATTACATTTGCTATTATAATGGGTGTGTTTGTAATAGAAACATTATCTGTTATTATTCAGGTATTTTCTGTTTTAGTATTTAAAAAGAAGGTATTTTTGATGACGCCTCTTCATCACAATTTTGAAAAATTAGGTTGGAAAGAGCAAGACATTGTAAAATTATTTTGGATATGTGGCCTTATTTTAGGTACCGCCGCATTAATATATGGTGCATGGCTTTAAACAAATGATTTATTCATTTGTTTTTTTATATGTATATTTTAATTACTAAAAACAATATTTTATATCGTTCTTTTTTTATTAATACACGAATAATCTTAATTAGTAAAGGTTATAGGAAAGGTGTGTTTATACTTGAAAAAAAAGTTTGATATAACACTTTTTATAACAATAGTGTTGACCTCAATTTATGGAATAATTATGATTTTTTCTTCTTCTAGCATATGGGCAGAATATAAATTTAATGATAAGTATCATTATGTAATTATGCAAAGTATATTTTTTTTAATAGGACTCATTTTAATGATTATAATAAGTAAAATACCATATACCTATTATTTAAAGAAATCAAATATGATTCTTTTTATATGTTTTATTCTTTTAATATTAGTTTTAATTCCTGGAATAGGGACAATTAGAAATGGATCTAGAAGTTGGTTTGGTATTGGAGGATTAGGTGTACAACCTAGTGAATTTATGAAGTTAGCTTTAATCATATTTACCAGTAAATATATTTATAATAATCCAAAAGATATGAGGTCTGTTGCTAAGGGTGCTTTACCTGTTTTAATTGTAACGATGATTGCTTTTGGCCTTATTATGCTTCAGCCCGACTTTGGTACTGGAACTATTTTAGTTATGACTATTATAGCTATGTTATTTATATCAGGTGTTAATTTTTCATTTTTTATAAAAATAGGATTATTAGGCATGGTAGCGGTAGTATTATTAGTTTTAGCAGCGCCGTATCGTGTTAATCGTATAATCTCATTTTTAAATCCATGGAGTGACCCTTTAGGAACAGGATTTCAAGCTATTCAATCATTATATGCAATAGGTCCTGGTGGATTATTTGGTTTAGGATTTGGAGGTTCTATTCAAAAGCATTTTTATTTACCAGAACCACAAACTGATTTTATTTTCTCTATTATATCTGAGGAGCTTGGAATCTTTGGAATTATATCTGTTGCCTTTTTATTTCTAATCATAATATTAAGATGTACGAAAATATCAGTTAAAGCACCCGATATGTTTGCTAAGTTCTTAACTTTTGGAATAATATTTCAGCTTTCATTTCAAACTTTACTTAATTTGGCAGTAGTAGTAGGTTTAATACCAGTAACAGGGTATGCCCTTTTGTTGTACTCATAACTACAATCAAATTTTTCCCTTATTATAAGGGCATTCGTGAGATTATAGTAACTAGTAAATTTTATCTAAAATCTTAAAATTTGAAAAAAATATTAAAAATAGCAAAAAAATTGCAACTTTTTTTAGGGGTTACTCTCTCATTACAACATTCAAAATAAAGCGCTTGAGCTCTATAATTTGGAGGTTATTATGGTGAGCCATATCAAAGATTTAGATATTTAATAAAATATATTGAAAATTATTATCTTCTGTCAAAGAAAATGATTATATAAATTATCCTAAAGACCGGTATTTTAGAAAATACGAAATGTAAAAATACTTTGATTATTTTTGAAAAATTATATAATAAAAAGAAGAATAGTTATACCAAGTGACATAATAGAAAGTCTTAATATACAAAAACAAGATTATATTTAAGTATTAAAAAGCGAGATTAACGGAACAAAGGCTTAAAGAAAAAATAATAATTAGGGAAAAAATAGTTAGTAGTGATTATCTATCTAGTATTGGTAAGAGTAAATATTTAAAAAAGTAAAAAAGGTATGTTTGAATAATTGAAATGTTAATTCCGATATTATTAATGATTGATTAAATAAATTATTTATTGAAACTAAAAACAATATTTTATTTAAAAATATTGTTTTTATGATAAATTTCTAGTATAATATGTCTCAAAAATGTGGGGAAAATTATGATAAATAGATTAGAATTAAAAGACGTATTACAAAACTATCTAAATCAGAAACAAGTTGATTTATTCCTAAATAAAAAAATCAATACTTTATACAAGTTGGGAAATATTAATAATATTGAAAAAATATTAATTATACTGAATAAATACAAATTATTAAATTTAGTTTTACTTTGTCCTAGTATTTTAGCAGTAGGAAAAAGTAAAGAAATAGAAAATATTTTAAACATATTAGAAGAAAAAAATTTATTAGACTTAGTAAATAAATGTCCTAGTATTTTAGCAAAAGGAAAAAGTGAAGAAATAGAAAATATTTTAAACATATTAAAAGAAAAAGATATAATAAGCCTAGTAAATAAATGCCCTAATATTTTAGCAGTAGGAAAAAGTGAAGAAATAGAAAATATTTTAAACATATTAGAAGAAAAAGATTTAATAGACTTAGTAAATAAATGTCCTAGTATTTTAGCAAAAGGGAAAAGTGAAGAAATAGAAAATATTTTAAATTTATTAAAAGAAAAAAATTTATTAGATTTATTAAAGGACTGTCCAACTATTTTAGCAGAAGGAAAAAGTAAAGAAATAGAAGATATTTTAAATTTATTAAAAGAAAAAAATTTATTAGATTTATTAAAGGATTGTCCTAATATTTTAGCAGTAGGAAAAAGTGAAGAAATAGAAAATATTTTAAATTTATTAAAAGAAAAAAATTTATTAGATTTATTAAAGGATTGTC
>CANRAJ010000004.1 GCA_947628545.1 uncultured Bacilli bacterium
AAACATTATATATTTTGTTAATCAAATAAACAGAAAATATGAATTTGTATTTGTATTTATTATTTAAATATAATGACAGTAAAAATTCAAGAACGAGATTGTTAATTTATTATTTAACTAAATATAATAAAGTTTAAATTTAATTAAAATAGCAATGTTTCACGTGAAACATTGCTATAAACTAAATAGTATATATACGAAATAGTTTAATTTAAAATGAAATATTAAAATTAAAATTTTATTTAATTAAATAGTAATAAATATAAATAAAAATAAATGTTATTAAAAATAAATATAAAATATTTCCCGGGAAATATTTTATTCCATTCAATAAATAAAACAAATGTTTGTATATTGATAAATAAAAATAAATATGCTAAAATGATTAAGTGCAACAAATATATTGTAACCTGGTCAGAATCGGAAGATAGCAGCCATATCAATCCCTATTTGTGTGCACTTTTATTTTAAATAAAATAATATAAAACAAATGTTTGGGTGATGTTATGAAAAAAGAATACTTTGATCTAGCAATTAAGGAAGCCAAAAAGGCCTATAAAAGGGATGAAATACCAGTTGGTTGCGTCATTGTTAATAATCAAAAAATTATTAGTAAGGCCCATAATACCCGGGAAAAAAGTAATAATATCCTAGGCCATGCTGAAATAAATGCTATTCAAAAAGCCAGCAAAAAGCTTAAAACATGGAAATTGGATAATTGTGAATTATATGTTACTTTAAAGCCATGTACTATGTGTGAATCCATAATAAGACAATCTAGAATTAAAAAAGTATACTATCTTTTAGATAAATTGGCTAATAAAAGTGAATATACAAAAACAACTTTTGAAAAGATTGATATTTCCAGTGATTATTCGGTATTATTAAGTAATTTTTTTGCAAATAAAAGGCATAAAAATTCCAAATAATATGATATAATATTGATATACGGGAGGCACCTATGAGTTATAAAGTATTGTATCGAAAATATCGTCCCAATTCTTTTAGTGAGGTTGTGGGGCAAGAAGCAACAGTTAAAATATTAAAAAACTCCATTATCAACGAAAAAATATCCCATGCGTATTTATTTTCGGGCCCCAGAGGTACCGGAAAAACCAGCATGGCGCGCATTTTTGCCAAAGTTATTAATTGCTTAAATCCTAAGAATGGTGAGGCCTGTGGCGAATGTCAAAATTGTCTTAATTTTGGGAACAATCCCGATATTATTGAGATAGATGCGGCCTCTAATAATGGAGTTGATGAGATAAGGGAATTAATTAATAACGTAAAATTAATGCCTAGCTCAGCAAAATTTAAAGTTTATATTATCGATGAAGTACACATGTTAAGTCAAAGTGCGTTTAATGCTTTATTATTAACTTTAGAAGAGCCCCCAAGTCATGTAATATTTATTTTGGCAACCACAAATCTTGAAAGTGTTCCTATAACCATTGTTTCGCGGTGTCAAAAGTTTGAATTCTACAGAATTGGCGAAGATTTAATTACGAAACAATTACAAAATATCTGTGAAAAAGAAAAAATTAAGTATGATTTAGATGGTTTAAAAGAGATTACGGCCTTAGCCGATGGGGGAATGCGGGATGCACTAAGTATGCTCGACCAACTATCTAAAGAAGGCCAAAAAATTGATTTAGATTTAGTTATTAAGGAATTAGGATCCATATCTCTTATTAAAATAAAAGACTTAGTTCAGGCCTTAGATGATGGTAATACAACTACAGTTGTGGAAATCATAAGTGATTTAAAAAAGACCAATATAAATTATAAAATAGTGGTTAAAAAAATTATTGAATTATTAAGTCAAAAAGCAGTCGATGTTTTAGAAAACAATAGTGGAAATTACCTAACATATCGAGAAATTAAACGCATAATTTTAGAATTGAATGACGAATTAAATAAAATAAATATTAATGTAAATCCGTATATTATAATTCAAATGATTTTATTAGATAATGAAACTATGGCTGTAAATCCCATTCCTATAAAAGAAAGTAAGGTTGAAAAAGAAACTGGAAAAAATGAACCAATCTTGGCTAAAGAAGTGATAGTCAAAGAAGAATCATTAAAGCCCGAAAAAAAAGAAGAAAGTTTAGATAATAAATCTAAAAAAGAAACTCAAATAAATAATGAGTTTCTTAAAGAAATAAGGGTAAATAATTGTTTTGTTGCAGCGAGTAAAGAGGACTTAAATCATTTAAAAGATAATTGGCATGTTTTTCAAGAAGAGTGTCCGGCCAAATTAAAAGGATTATTAATGGATACGGTTCCGGTTGCTTCTTCGCCAGATAATGGCATCTTAATGACCAATATAGAGCACCAATGTATGGAAATTAACAACGAAATTGCTAACATTGAGAAGGAGTACCGGAAAAAATTTAAACAAGCCGTAAAATTAATTTGTTTAGCCAATACGGAATGGGAAGCGGAAAAACAAGCGTTTATAAAAAACAAAAACAATGGTTATAAATACGAATTAAAAAGTGAAGAAGAATTAAAAAAAGAAAATAGCAGTGAAATTGAACAAATTGCTAATGATATTTTTAATGGTGCGAAAATCGAAATTAAATAAAAAAGGAGAGAAATAAGATGAATATGCAAAATTTAATGGCTCAAGCCCAAAAATTACAAAGGGAAATAACGAAAAAGAAAGAAGAAATCGATAATGAAATATTTCCCGGGAAATATGAATGGGTCGAATTATCTTTTAATGGCAAGAAGGAGTTACAAAGTTTTAAAATAACAAAGGAAGGTCCCATCAGTGAAGAAGATAAAGAAATGCTTGAAGATATGATTCTTTTAGCCATCAAAGATGCTTTTAAAAAGATTGATGAAGAAACTAATAAAAAAATGGGCCAATATGCCTCAATGAGTGGTTTAATGTAATTATGAATCAAGAAGTATATCCCGAACCATTACAAAAATTAATTAATTTTTATAAGAAATTACCCGGAATTGGTGAAAAAAATGCCGAAAGAATGGCCTTAGCAACTTATAATTTAGATGACGAAGAATTAACCAAAATGAGTGAAACCTTAACGGGTTTAAAAGAAAAGCTAGTTAATTGTTCAATCTGTGGTCAATTATCAGCAACGGATATTTGTCCCATTTGTCAAGATGAAAATCGCGATCATAACCTTATTTGCATTGTGGAAGATTATAAAAGCGTTTTTTCTTTCGAAAAGGTCGGTAATTATAAAGGAACGTATCATGTTTTAAACGGTTTGATTTCTCCAATTGATAACATTGGACCGGAAAACATCAATATAAGTAGTTTAGTTAAAAGAGTTGAAAAATTAGCTAAACCCGAATTAATTTTAGCATTAAAATCCACGGTTGAAGGGGAAACAACGACACTTTATATTAAGAAGATATTTGAAAAAAAGGATATTACGATCTCGCGACTTTCTTATGGTATTCCGATGGGTGCTGAAATTGATTACTTAGATATTATTACTTTAGACAAGGCCTTGGAGGATCGAAAAAAAATATCCGAATAAAAAGAAGGACAGGTCATATAATTTTAACGAGGTAGATTATATGGGCAAGGTTGGAAAATATATTTTTAAAATCGTTCGTAATATTGTGCTAGCATTTTGTTTTATTTATGGGTTTGATTTAATTGCCTCAGGATTAAACATTGTAATTCCTTTAAATTTTATCACCATTGGTTTAGTTACTTTTTTGGGATTACCGGGTTTACTAGCACTGATTGGAGTATATTTTGTTTTAGTTTAGGAGGTTTAAGTGGTTGTAGCAGCGAAGTTAGCCAATTTAGTTAAATTATATCATGAGCAAAAATTAGCTCATGTTTATTTGCTTGAAACTAACGATATGGCCCAAGCATATCAAGATATTTTAACAATCATCAAACAAATAAACTGTGAAGGTGATTATCAAGAAAACTGCACAACCTGCAATTTATGTAATTTAATTGATCAAGGCAATTTACCATCTTTTATTGAAATAGCTCCTGATGGAACAATGATAAAAAAAGAACAAGTATTGGAGTTAAAAAAGAGATTTAGTTATAAACCAATTTATACGCAAAATAACATTTATTTAATAAAAGAAGCCGATAAACTAAATGGTACGGCTACTAATACGATGTTGAAGTTTATTGAAGAGCCAAGTGAAAATGTAATTGGTTTTTTGCTGACAAATAATATTAATAATGTCTTGCCTACGATAAAAAGTCGATGTGAAATCATTAATTTGAACTATGAAGAAAAAATCGCGGACGATGTTTTAGCTTATCAAGATGTAGCCATTAAATATATTAAGCAAACAGAACTAGTCAAAGTGGATAAAATTATGTATAATAAAAGCGTAATTCTAAATGATTATCCCGAAAGAGCAGATGTTAGCAAAATTTTTAAAATGATTTTCCATATTTATTATGCGAAATACAATGGATCGGAAGATTATGCTTTTTTAAATCATTTAACGACGAAAGATTTAAAAAAACGGGTAAACTTGTTAATAACGTTATTGGATAATCTCGAAACGAATGCAAATTTAGAATTATTATTAGATAAATATGTAATAGAATTGAGTGATGATAATGGCTAAAGTTTATAGTATTGCTTTTAAAGATAATGGGAAAAATTATAATTTTAAATCAAGTGAGGATTATCAAAAAGGCGATTATGTTATTGTAGATACTGACAATGGATTACAATATGGGAAAGTGCAAGCCGAAATAAATTATAAAGGCGAAATTGCGGAATTAAAACCCATTGTCCGTCTAGCAACAAAGGAAGATGAAGAACAATTTTTGGCGATATTAAGAGAAAGTGCAGAAGCCAAAAAAAAATGCATTTCCTTAGTAAAAAATTTGGGACTTAAAATGAATGTTATAAGTGCCCGGTTTTCGTTTGATAAAAATCAATTGCTTTTTGATTTTACGGCCGATGATCGCGTTGATTTCCGAGAATTAGCTAAGAAACTCGCCGGAATTTATCACACGCGGATTGAATTACACCAAATTGGGGCCCGCGATAAAGCCAAAAAGGTTGGAGGCGTGGGTGTCTGTGGTGAAAAATTATGTTGTCAAAGATTCTTAAATAAAATTGAGGGTGTGGCGATGACAATGGCCAAAAATCAAAATCTCGCACTTAATCCTAGTAAAATTAATGGTGCCTGTGGTCGTTTAATGTGTTGTTTGGCCTATGAAGATGAACTATACGAAAAAAATAATAAAAATATGCCTCAAATTGGGAAAAAGATTGCAACACCTAAAGGCGAAGGCCAAGTTATTAGTGTAAATGTTTTGGAACGCAAATATAAAGTTTTAATTGATGGCAATAAAGAGGAATTTTATGTTGAATAAAATTCGCAAAAACGATCTTTTTGATTATCCCAACCGGTATATTTATCAAGATTTAGATGGTTTTAAGTTTTCATTAGATTCCATTTTATTAGCCGAGTTTGTTAAAATTCATAAAAATGATCAATTAATTTTGGATATGTGCACTGGTAATGCGCCTATTCCGTTAATTCTTTCGACAAGGACAAGCTTACCAATATATGCTTTTGAAATCCAAAAAGATATTGCCCATTTAGCCGATTTATCTATTAAGGAAAATAATTTAACTGAGCAAATTACCTTGGTAAATGACGATGTTTTAAATCTGCCTTCTTTATTTCCCGGGAAATATTTTGATATAATTACTTGTAATCCCCCATATTTTACTTATGCTAATAAACAAGAATTAAACAAAAGTGATTTAAAAACTATAGCCCGGCACGAGGTTTTAATAACATTAGATAATATTTTTGCTTTAGCCAGCACGGCTTTAAAAGAAACGGGCAGCTTTTATTTAGTTCATCGGCCTGAAAGAATTGATGAAATCATTATTACAGCAACTAAATACAAATTAAAGTTGAAAGAATTACAAGCTGTTGTAACGGGGGAAAATCATTTTAAAATTATTTTAATGCGATTTCAAAAACATGGTAACTATGGGGTAAAAATTAATGATATAATAAATGTTAGTAACTTATCGAGTTATCAAAATATATTTCGAAAGGAGTAATTATGAAGTTAATTGTTGGTTTAGGCAATCCTGATCAAGAATATGATGGCACCAGACATAATGTGGGATTCCGCATTGTAGATAATTATTTGGGTGCCGTTAATTGGCAAAATAAAATGCAAGCTCTATTTTATAAAACCACGATTAATAATGAAATAGTTTATTTTGTAAAGCCCTTAACATACATGAATTTATCCGGTGATGCGGTGGCAGCATATGTAAATTATTTTAAAATTAATTTGGACGATATTTTAATAATTCAAGATGATTTGGACGAAGCCCTTGGTACTTTTAAATTAAAGAAAAAAAGTAGTTCAGGAGGCCATAATGGGATAAAATCGATTATTCAAAGATTGGGTACTGATGATTTTGCCCGGCTAAAAGTTGGTATTGGTAATAATCAAACTGGCGATACCATCGATTTTGTATTAGGTAAATTTAGTGCTCAAGAAGCCGAAATCTTAGCCAAATTACAACCAACTTTTAACGATATTATTACCTCTTTTATTGAAAAGGGTATTGCCAAAACCATGAATGTCTATAATACAAAGTAGGGATTAAAATGGATTTTTTAGATAAAATTTTTAAATATGCCAATGATTACGAAATCTCGGGCTTAACGGATGAATTATGTACAATCTATATTCATAAATTATTTAATTTAAGTAAGGAAAATGTTTTAGTTGTAACTAATTCTTTATATGAAGCCAATATGCTTTTTAATAATTTAGCAACATATACGAATGATGTGGCTCTTTTTCCAATGGATGATTTTCTATCTTCGATGGTTGTGGCCGAAAGTCCCGAACTTAAATATAAAAGATTAGAAACGCTTGATAAATTACGCGATAATAAACATTTAATTATTGTCACGAATTTAATGGGATATTTAAAATTTTTACCTAATATTGCCAGTGATAATCGGCTAAATATTCAACCAAACATGAATGTAAAAAGAGATGAATTAGTTGAAAAACTTCTTGATTTGGGCTACCGGAAATATTCAATGGTTACGCAAACTGGGGAATTTTCTGTTCGCGGTTTTATTGTGGATATTTTTCCCATTGACGAGGAACATCCCGTTAGAATTGAATTTGATGGTAACTTAATAGATTCACTGCGTTATTTTGATGAAGATACCCAACGCTCTTTAGCTGAAATTACTGCGATTAATATTAAAGCTGTCGAAGAAATTAAAACAGATGTGCCAAGTTCTTTAGTTGATTATGCCCAAAATCCTAAGGTTATTTTTATCGATAAAACGCAAATTGAGGCCGCTTATCACAAACTTGCCGAAGATGTTTTTGAATACAAAAATCATAATCAAATTGAGGCCAAATTAATGTATGAGTTAAACGATCTTAATCCCAGTTACACAACTTATTTAAATAAATTTGGCGCGGGAAAAAATAACTATCATGCTACGGCCATTGGCAATTATAATTTGGATTTTACCCGTTTGGAAAGTGATATCACCAAGTACGAAAAACAAGGCAAAGTGGTTATTTTGGCTTTATCAAATAATAAACAAATAGCTAAAATTAAAGAATATTTACCAAATACTACAATTCTAAAGCAAAAAATTAATCATGGTTTTATGATTGATAAATATGTTGTCATTGGGGAAAATGATTTAGAAGAAGTTCACCATCAACCAATTAATTACCAAAATAATTACCATATTGGGAAAAAGATTAAGAGTTTTGATCAATTGGTAAAAGGTGATTATGTAGTCCATTTAGCCCATGGGATTGGGGTTTATCAAGGCATTAAAACTTTAACGGTAAGAGGAATGGCTAAGGATTTTTTAGAAATTGCTTATGAAGGAACCGATAAAATCTATGTTCCAGTGGAAAAAATCGGGAATATTTATAAATATTCGGATAAAGATGGTGCAGTGCCTAAAATCAACAAATTAGGTAGTTTAAACTGGGCAAAAACCAAAAAATATATTGAACATAAGATTAAAGATATTTCCGCGGATTTAATCAAACTTTATCAACAACGAATTAGGGTAGTGGGGGCTAAATATAAAGATTATGTGGAAGAAGAGGCCTTCGCCAATTCGTTTACTTATGAGCTTACCAAAGATCAAGAAAAAACGATTCGCGAAATCAATGAAGATTTGAAAAAAAGTGCTCCGATGGACCGACTATTATGTGGGGATGTGGGATTTGGTAAAACTGAGGTAGCCATGCGGGCGATATTTAAGACTATTTTAAATAATTATCAAGTAATGTATTTATGTCCAACGACCATTTTATCCAAACAACAATTTTTAGTGGCCAAAGAACGGTTTAAAGATTGGCCGATTGAAATTGCCCTTTTGAATCGCCATGTTACTCCCAAAAAAAGCAAAGAAATTATTGAAGGTTTAAAAAGTGGTAAAATTGATTTAGTAATTGGTACCCATCGTCTTTTAAGTGAAGATGTGGCTTTTAAGCAATTGGGCTTATTGGTTATTGATGAAGAACAACGCTTTGGCGTAACGCACAAAGAAAAAATTAAAAAATATAAAAATGATGTGAACGTGTTAACTTTAAGTGCAACACCAATCCCGCGTACATTAAAGATGGCCATGTCGGGCTTAAGAGATTTATCATTAATTGATACGCCCCCGATAAATCGGTATCCCATTCAAACTTATGTGGTTTTGGAAGATGATTTAATAATTCGCGATGCTATTTATAAAGAATTATCGCGTCATGGACAAGTCTTTATTTTATATAATTATGTCGAATCAATTGAAAAATATCAAGCCCATATCCAAAGTTTAATTCCTGAGGCCCGGATTACTTTTGCCCATGGCCAAATGGAAAAAAATGAATTAGATACAATAATGCAAGATTTTATTGATCAAAAATATGATATTTTAATTTGTACGACCATTATTGAAAGTGGCATTGATATTCCAAATGTTAACACTTTAATTGTCCATGATGCCGACCGGTTTGGCTTAAGTCAACTATATCAAATTCGAGGTCGGGTAGGGCGAAGTAACCGAATTGCCTACGCATATTTGCTATATGCTAAAAACAAAGTTTTAAATGAAATAGCCATTAAAAGATTAGAAACAATTAAAGATTTCACGGAATTAGGTAGTGGTTATCGTATCGCCATGCGCGATTTAAGCATTCGGGGGGCGGGCGATATTTTTGGCGCTTCGCAAGCCGGATTTGTCGATTCAGTCGGGATATCCCTTTATATGAAAATGATTGAAGATGAAATGAAAAAACAACAAGGTATTGCGGTAGAAGAAGAGGATGATTCCCTAAATGCCTTAATTAATGTTGCGACACATATTAGTGATGATTACGTTAGCGATGAAGATGTTAAAATTGAGATTCACCAAAAAATTAACGAAATTGATTCCTATGCTAAATTACTCGAAATAAAACAAGAATTAGAGGATCGGTTTGGCCAAATTAATGATGATTTACTAGTTTATATGTATGAAGAATGGTTTGAAAAAATTGCGCAAAAACATGGCATTAAAAGAATTACTCAAACAGATCGAATGGTGGAAATTGAGTTACCTGAAGAAATATCTGCCACGATTAAAGGGGATAAACTTTTACTTGAAGCCTTATCTTTAACCAGGAGCTTTAATATCAAATATGCCAACCGAAGAATAACAATTCAATTATTTTATAAGAATTTAGAAAAACATTTTATTTTTTATCTAGTGACATTACTAGAAAAAGTATTATAAAAAAAATCAGTAACCAAAAATTTTACTGATTTTTTATATTTTTCTTGTCTTAATAAATTGATATATATTTAGATTTTTATTAATATCAAAATCTTTATTGAAATACAAATCCTTATTAAGATTTTTTTCATATTCAAAGACTGTTTTAGCAACCTTGATTTTTTGTTGGTCTTTTTAATTCTTCAATTCTATTTAAATAACCATTAATAAGTATTTTACAAGCAGTCATACTGGTTATACTATCAAAGGATAATTCCCCATTTTCTTTATCAGTTATACCAAAATAAGTAAAGGTACCATTAATATGCAAAATTAATTCTTGATATTCAATTTTTTCGGATTGAGCATTCTCGGAAATAAAATTAATTAAATAATTTATTTTTTTTAATAAATCAAAGTATTCACTAAATAATTGATCTACTTTTTTCTTAAAATTACCGATAATATCGTTTATGTTCCAAAAAATATACTTGGCATTTAAGCATGCTCTCACTTCTGCGTCAATTATGTTTTTAATATTATTATATCCCACATATTCTTGGTATTTTGCGACTTCTTGTTCTAAACTTTTTTGACAACTTAATTTTTGACCATATTTTTTATTTATAGCTTCCAATTGTTTAAAAAATGAGGCAAATGGTCCATCATAGTTAATATTTTCCTTAATATTTTGGGCATTAATCCAATTTTCTTGAAAATAGGTATTTTTAATTTTAATATATAAAATATGAATATTATTTGTTGTTTGCTTATATAAATCGTCTAAATCATTATTAGATATATTATGCAGTAAATTAGCTAAAAAATAACTTACTTGCGTGTTTATCATTTCTATATAATAGGTTAAATAATGAGGATAAGATTTAATATCATTTTTATTTATTTCGTAAATTAAAATTTTTTGGCGATAATTTTCCTTTTGATAATTACTATTATTTTTAAAATTCTTTTCACTAATATGCTTTTTTAATACTTCTTGGGCCACATTAATTTTTCTAATCATTTTGCTAGCTTCTATGCTGTTATTTAAATCAGTGTGATATTTTTTTACTAAAGTTCGATAAGTTTTTTTTAATTCTTCTTCTGTAAAACCATCGTGTAAACCCATAATTCTTAAAGCGGTAAAATAGTCCATTAGTATATTATCCTCCTTCTTTAGTTGTGAAGTATTTTAATATAAATGAAAATACTTGTCAAGATTAAGTATAAATTTACAAGAAACCTCCAAACTAAAAAAAGAATTGGAGTGAAGTACTTGAAAGCAACCGGCGTAACGCGAAAAATCGATGAATTAGGAAGAATAGTTATTCCGAAAGAAATAAGAAGAAACTTAAGTATTCGTGATGGCGAAAATTTAGAAATATTTATTGATAATGAAGCAATTTGTTTAAAAAAGCATTATCAAATGCATAATTTTACCGATATTGGTAATAAATTATGCCATATTTTGGATTCTTTAATTGAAGCCAATATTTTAATAACGGATCGGGAAACGATTATTAGTGCAAATGAAAAGTGTTTGCCCTTAATTGGCAAAGAAATAAACGAAAAAATTATTAATTTAATTGATGAACGCGAATCATTTTTTGATCAAGTAAGCAGTAGTTTAACTTTTGATGATGTAACACTTACTGGCTATTTTTATATGGCTCCCATTATCTCATCCATGGATTCTTTGGGCATGGTTATAATTAATACACCGAAACCGGCCGATTACAAATTAATTGTTAAGCTACTAGCTAGAATTCTTGCTGAAAAAGTAGATATTTGTTGATTTTCCCAATTTTAAATGATAAAATGGTCTTAATTGACGAAGAAAAAATGGGTACTTAGAGGAATTTTTTAGAGAGTTTCCACCTGGTGCAAAGGAAATATTGGAATCTAAGGAGTATGAATTTGGGAGTCAAATCGTTTAATCGCGTTAAGATTTAAGAGCATGAAAATAAGTCATGAATTAAGGTGGTACCGCGGGGTAAACTCGTCCTTAGTTTATGGCTTTTATTTTTGGGGGAAAGGAGGATTGGCCATAATATTAGTTATAAAAATATGGATGGGCAATAGAATATATGGAAGCAAAAAGATTAATATTTGATTTAGATGGAACTTTAATTAGTTGGTGCCCTGAATATCTCACGGCCTTTAAAAAGGTTTTAGCCGAATATCATGTGGATTTGGATTACCATCGGCAAGGGGAATTTGCAAGCACTTACGAAAAATACTATCCTAATTTTAATTTTCCTGATATGCAACAACATTTTTATCAT
This sequence comes from uncultured Bacilli bacterium, assembly GCA_947628545.1. GTDB lineage: Bacteria > Bacillota_I > Bacilli_A > RF39 > UBA660 > Onthocola_B. Next base: position 12,033 of record CANRAJ010000004.1, read on the forward strand.
ACTGTTGGCTTAAATGTTCCTCTTTCTTTTTTCGAAAAATATTTACAATATTTAGGCAAAATTAGTAAAAAAGATGAAAAATTATGCGAGTTACTAGCCGAATTAGAACAAAGTTATGAATTAGTGGTTTTAACCAATTGGTTTAAGTCTTCGCAACTAGATCTCGGAATGCCAGCCATCTATATTGAACAAAAAGAAGAAAAAATTAATGTTCCGACGATTGCCAATATTTATGAAATAAGAAAGGTTTTAAAAAGGTGAAAAAAATGAATAAAAAATATTATATTACAACCCCAATCTATTATCCGAGTGCTAATTTTCATATAGGACACTGTTATACGACAATTATTGCTGATGCTTTAGCCCGGTATAAAAGATTAAATGGTTATGATGTGTTTTTTCAAACGGGAACGGATGAACATGGCGCGAAAATTGCGCAAAAGGCGGAAGAAAAGGGGGTAAGTCCCAAAGAATACGTTGATGAAATAATTGAAAATGCCAAGGATTTATGGAAACAACTAGGTATTTCTTATGATTATTTTATTCGGACAACGGATGAACAACATGTCAAAGCTGTTCAAGCGATTTTTCAAAAATTATACGATAAAGGTGAAATTTATAAAGGTTCTTATAAAGGACTATATTGTATTCCTTGTGAATCTTTTTGGACGCCAACGCAACTTGTTGATGGTAAATGCCCCGATTGTGGTCGGGAAGTTAAAGAAGTTACCGAAGAGGCCTACTTCTTTAAATTAAGTCAATATCAAGATAAATTAATAAAATTTTATGAAGAAAATCCGGATTTTATTTTACCATTATCGCGGAAAAACGAACTTATTAACAATTTTATTAAACCGGGTTTAGAAGATTTATGTGTTTCGCGAACCTCCGTTAAATGGGGAATTCCAGTGCCAATGGATCCTGATCACGTCATTTATGTTTGGTTAGATGCCTTAACTAACTATATTACATCATTAGGTTATCCTGATGAAAGTGCTGAGTTATACCAAAAATATTGGCCGGCGGATTTGCATTTGGTCGGTAAAGAAATTACCCGGTTTCATGCGATAATTTGGCCCGCAATTTTGATGGCTTTAGATATTCCACTTCCCAAACAAGTTTTTGGTCACGGTTGGTTAGTCATTGATGGGGGTAAAATATCTAAATCCTTAGGCAATTATAAAGATCCGCGGGAATATATTGATAGTTATGGCGTTGATGCTGTTCGGTATTTTGTTTTAAGGGAAGTTCCTTTTGGCGCGGATGGTACTTTTTCTGAAGATGCTCTGATCACGCGAACTAATGCCGATTTAGTAAATAATTTAGGTAATTTAGTTAATCGGACAATTACCATGGCTCATAAATATTTTGATGGTCAAGTAATTAATCCTAAAGCAACGGAGGAAATCGATAACGACCTACGAAATAGTGCTACCGATTTAAGAAAAAAAGTTGATGCCAAAATGGCTGAACTTAAGGCCAATGAAGCCTTAGAAGAAATATTTGAGGTCTTACGGAAGTGTAATAAATATATTGACGATACTACCCCTTGGCTTTTAGCCAAAGATGAAACGAAACAAGTTCGCTTACAAACTGTCATATATAATATCTTAGAAGCCATTCGGATTTGTGCTATCTTACTGGATCCATTTATACCAACAACTAGCCAAAGAATTTTAGATCAATTAAATACGCAAAATAAATCTATTGATTCTCTTGATACCTTCGACGGTTTAGAAGAAGTAACTTTAAATAAAGCGGAAATATTATTCCAAAGGATTGAAGTAAGTGAATAATTTTTTTGTTGATACTCATGCCCATATTTATAGTGAATATTACGCTGATATTGCTGATGTTCTAAAAAGAGCGGAAGCATCTGGCATCAAGTATATTATTAATGCTGGATGCGATGGTAAAAGCAATAAGGAAGTTTTAAATCTTTTAAATAATTCGGCTTTTTATGGGGTAATTGGAATTCATCCAGAAAACGTTCATGAATATACAGATGCCGATTTAACTTTGGTAGAAGAAAATTGTCAAAATTCCAAAATATTAGGGATTGGAGAAATTGGTTTAGATTATCATTATGAAAAAACATCGAAAGAAGAACAAATAAAACTTTTAGAAGCCCAACTTAAAATTGCGGAAAAATATCATAAGCCGGTGGTCATTCATAGCCGAGAGGCTACCCAAGATACGATTGACACGTTAAAGAAATATCATATTAAAGGCGTAATTCATTCATTCTCGGGAAGTTTGGAAGTAGCCAAAATCTACATTAAAATGGGCTATTTATTAGGAGTCAATGGTGTCATAACTTTTAAAAACTCTAATATTAAAGATGTCTATCGGGAAATTCCTTTAGAAAATATTATTTTAGAAACGGATTCCCCATATTTAACGCCGCATCCTTATCGGGGGAGCCAAAATGAACCAAAATATATTAAAAATATCGCGGAGTTTATGGCTGAACTTAAAGGCATAACGGTAGCTGAGGTAGCCCGACAAACTAACGAAAATATTATTAAATTATTTGGTCCTATTTTTTAAAAAATACTCTTGCTTTAAAGAGTATTTTGTTTTAAGATAGTTGTTGTGCTTAGGGAGGATGTTATGAATAAACAAGAATTAATTAGATTAAAAGAAGATTTAAAAGTGGAAAATGTGGCGAATAAGGAATATTATCAAGCCGAAGATATTTATGCCATGCGCAATCTTAAACCATTTATGTTAGCCAGTGAAATTATGCGGGAAAATAATGTTGATGGGGCTCTTGCCGAAATTAGTGATATTTTACCCCAAATGATTTTTGATGGAGCACAAAAAGGAATTGATATCGCCAGTTTAAATGTGAACATAAATTATTCTTATTTTGTAACGAAAACATTTTTGGATCTATGTCAAAAAATGGGTTATAAGGAACCCAAATATAATTACATTACGATAAATGATGTTTTAGATAATTTTTTGGCTATTCAAATGAAGTATAGCGCAGATATTTATAGTGGCGATCCCCTTGAAGCCGAAGGCTTAAGCCATAATGGCGAAATATTTATTGTACGGTTTAGCGAATTTGTAACTAAATTACAAAATAATGGTTTTTTAGAATATGATTTTGTTAAAAACTTTAATGAATTCTTCGCGGGCAATGGTCGCTTAAGTTTTCATATTCCGTTTATGCCAAGCCCCAGTCGCGTAAGAAAAATTGATGATAAAAAATAGGACATAAAACTTGTCCTTTTTTCATATAATTTTTTAGATTTTACCAATTATCCCCAATTGGGGTGAATTCTTTGACAATTCGGCCTAAAAATGCTATAATTTATTTATCCAATTAAGGAGGAAAAATGAAAAAAACGTTCAACTATATGATTCGTCTAATATTGGTAGTTTTAATAGTTTTAGTGGCCAATACCAGTGCCAATATTTATGAAACTAAAATTGAAAATAAAAATGTTAATAACACCATTAATTTATCGACAATGGCGTTAAAGGTAATAGAAGTCAATAAGGCCAATAAATATTTTCCTAAAGATACTTTTACGGGAGATTTAACGGGTTATGCTTATAATTGTCCTTTATGTGGGGGAACTTTAGGATGTATGCCAAAGTATAATATAAAAGATGGTACGGTTACTTATCCCGATGCTACTTATGGAACAGTACGGATTGTGGCCTCATCTAAAAACTTACCTTGTGGTTCGATTATCCGTTTTAATAGTGATCGGGTTTCAGATAGCGAAGTTTTTGCCATTGTTTTAGACCGAGGTGTGGGTGGTAATGCCATCGATTTATTAGTTCCAAGTGAAGATTACGCTAGTAAATATATTGGTCGAAGCTCAATTACCTATGATGTTTTGCGAAGTGGTTGGGATGAAAGCTAAGAAGAACTTAGGCCAAAACTTTTTAAAAGATCAAAATATAATTGCTAAAATAGCCGCGGAAGTAACGGCTTTTTCAAATGACTTAATTTTAGAAATAGGTCCAGGACGAGGGGCTTTAACCGAACGTTTAGTTTCATTAAACTCTTACTATTTGGCCTACGAATTAGATCAAGATTTAAAATTGGAACTAGCACGATTTATCAGTCCTAAAAGACAAATAATTTTTGCCGATTTTTTAAAAGCCGATTTAGTTAATGATTTAAAAAAAATACCATACGAAAATCTTTATCTCGTTGGGAATTTACCATATTATATTACAACTCCAATATTAGAAAAAATTATTAGTAGTCAAATAAAACCTAAAAAAATTGTTATTATGGTGCAAAAAGAGGTGGGTTGGCGTTTCATGGCCGATGCTCATACCAAAGATTATGGTTATTTTACCCTTTATTTAAGACATTATTTTAATGTCACTAAAGTTTGTGATGTTGGTCGGGATGCCTTTTGGCCTCAACCTAAAGTTGAAAGCATGGTTTTAAAACTAGAACCGCGGGAAAATATTGCCAATCTTGATATGGAGGATTATCAAACATTTTTAAAAAGATGTTTTAGCCAAAAACGCAAAACTTTAAAAAATAATTTAGGTACTACCGATTTTGCCAAAATCCAAGAAATCTTGAAACAATATAATCATGACGATAATGTTCGGGCGGAAGAATTAAGCGAAGAGGAATTCGTAAGCCTATTTAACCATTTAAATACTAAATAACACTTTAATTTTAACCTATAAAATGCTAAAATAATTTTAAGAAGATATTTTTGGCTTTTAATATGCAAAAAACCTTGAAAAAAGCGTATTTTTATTATAGAATATATCACAAAATTTGTTTAGGGAAGGGGTATATTATGAGAAATAGAAAAAATATTAAATTAATTTTAATAACTTTACTAACAAGTTTGTTATTTCCAATATCTGTTTTTGCCGCGGAAGGTGTTTCTTTAAAAGTCAATAAAACCGATTTAAAAGCGGGCGAAACGGTTAATATTAGTGCTAAATTACCGAAGGACTATAAGACTTATGCATTAATGGCAACTTTAACTTACGATGAAAACGTCTTTGAACGGATTAATGATACGAATTTTATGCCTAATGATGATACCATTGAAATAAGTTATAATCCAAGCAATCATAAATTTGGATTAATTAACCAATCTGGTCAAGTTGCGAGCAATTTATTTCAAATTAGTTTAAAAGTTAAAGATGATGCCAATGTTGGTAAGACAAATATTGCCTTAACTAATATTTCGGCTTCCGATGGGAAAAGTAAGACCAGTTTTCCTCAGGTAACAACTAAAGTATTAATTACTCGGGATGCCAAAGATGGGGATACTATTCCCAACAATAAAGAAAATACCATAAAAGAAACAACAGAAAAAACTGTTAAAACTTTTTCGACGAAGCCGATAATAATTATTTTAAGTATTGGTAGTGTAATTTTATTTGGTTTGTTAATTTATCTTTTTATTACGAAAAAGGCTAGTCGAGGCTTATTAATTGGCTTAAATGGTGTTTTGATTTTAGCCGTGGGGACAATTTTAATATTAGTGATCCTAAATGGTCAAAAACGTGATGTCAATAATGATGGCATTAAAGATTACGACGATGCCCAAGACATCATTAAATATTTAATTGATATTGAAGGCCAAGGCCAAAGCCAAGCAGGAGCAAATGCTGAGTCTAATCAATCAGAAGAAAAGCCAAATTCAAATACTGGAAATTCCGCGAATAACAATAGTAGCAGCAATAATAATAATAATAATAATAATAATAAAAATAATAATAAATCTGATTATGATGTTAATAACGACGGTAAAGTTGATATTGAAGATGCCGGCAGTAGCACGCAAGAAACCACGGAGAAAACAACTGTTAAATTAACGGAAGGTAAAGATAGTGATTATTACCTTGATAAGGGTGAAGTAACCTTCCGCTTTAGAGCGGTTATAAATCCGAAAAATGTTAAAGTCTTGAAATTCAAAATTGGGGATAAATATTATGATGTAAAATTAAATGATGGCCAATATGAATTAACCCTTAACACACCAGATAAGGCTGGAAAGTGGCAATTTACCATTGCGGAAGTTCTTCTAAGTAATGGTAAAACAGTAAAGGTTAATTTAGCATTAACTAAAGATGTTTTAAAAGATAAACCAATAATTAATAAATTCAATTTAGATGATGAAAAAGGCACCATTAGTTTTAATGTTGTTGATCCTGATAAAGCGTTAATTGAAGGTACAGTTAATATTTTCGATGGTAATGATAAAATAATCAGTCAAAAAGTTAAATCCTCAACTAAAATAAATAATTTACCTTTAGATACCGATAAAGAATATCATATTGAAATTTTAGGAACTTATGATTTAGATAGTGAAATTTATGATGAAGATAATCATTATGCCGATGCGGTAATGTTTGATCATGATTACATTATTGGTGGCGATTATGATTTTGCTTTAACTAATGTGAGTATAACTGATGAATTACAACCAGGAGAATTACCAATTGTTTCTTTTGAAAGTACAAATAAGCGGCATGCAAATGTCATTAATGCCCAATTAGCTAACGATAATAAAGCCTTAAAAGATAGCCAAATATCTAAAATTGATGAAAGCAAGTATGAATTGATATTATCTGAGGCAAGTATTACACCTGGTGAACATACTGTTGAACTTAATAGTGTCTTATTAGATTCTTTAAAAACTTTTGAAAATCAAAAAGATTATAAAGCGAATACTTTAACTTATACCGTTTTAAAGGAAGCACCAAAAGCGGAAGATATTGTTTTAACGGATAATAAAGATAATAGTTCCATTGATATTACTTTTAAATTAAATGATAAAAATGATGCGGTTAGCCGTTTGCTTATTGTTTTATTTGATTCAACGAAGAAAATAGCCGCTCGACAAGAAATTAATGCTGAAGAAATCGCGGCTTTAGAAGATAACATAGTCAAGGCTTCATTAAAATACGATAATTCGACTGATGGCTGCTATAATGTGGTGATTTATGCTAACTATGCTTTATCCGATAAATATCATTATAACAATGCTAATATTGGGGAAAAAGATATTTTAAGCCCTAAAGATATTCAAATTTTGGATATGTATTTAATTGATGCAAAGAACAAGCGAATTGAAAGCCCTTATATTTCGAAAGAAAATAATACCTTTACGGTTGCTTTTGAAATAAAAATTGGCCAAGGAATTACTAGTTATCGCTCTTATGGTGGTTTTAATTACATTACCATTAATGGTTTAAACTGTCCAATTAGTACCATTGCCGCTCCCGATGCCAAAACCGGTCGGACTACATATTTAATTAAAGCGACAGTTAAAGTGCCAAGTGAAGCGGGAATTTTCGAATTAAAAACCAATCGGGTGCAACTAGCCAACAATGCCTACTGGCATATTTATACTGATTATTTTGCTACTAACGAAAAAACGCTTCAAGTAGAAATTTTAAAAGATAAACCAAAGATTACGAACTTAAAAGTAAGTAATGAAGATTATGCCAGTGGTAAAGTAACCTTTGATTTTGATATTGTTTTAGATGCTAAGGCCGGATTAAATGATAATAGCTTTACCGAAGGCATCTTAACTTTAGATGGTAAAACAGGTAGTCCGGAAAAAATAACAACAGCTGGAACCCAACATGTAACTTTTGAAAATGTGGCACCAGGCAAAGGTTTAGATTTAATCTTTAATGCAACCTTTGATTTAGATTCTAATACTTTAGATCCAGATAAAAATGAATTAAAGGAAAACATTTTAGAAACTAAGTATGGTTTATATAATAAAGAGACTTATCAAGATGTAACTATTAATAACGCTACGGCAGATAAAAAATATTACGAAAAGAATGAACAAATTAAACTGGGCTTAGATATAACCGGTAAGTTTACCGATTTAGGTTTAAATGTGACCAAAGTTGTAATTAACAATAAAGAATATACTTTAACAAAAACGGATACTGGTTATGAGGTAATTCTTGATGGTTATCATAGTGCCGGGGAAAAAGAACTAACAATAACAGATGTTATCTTTGAATATGGTCAAAAGGTGACATTACCAAATAGTTTAAATGTTTCAGTTGAAATCTTAAAAGATCCTGTTAAGTTTAATAATTTAGAATATACCTTTGATAATGATAAAATAAAGGTCATATTAACTAATAAAGATGCTGATAATTCTTTAGTAGATGAGGCCCATGTAATCATTACAGCTGAAAATGGCACGGTTGTTTATAACGATGTTTATAAAAAAGAAATAACCTTGACGAAGGATCCTAATATTATTCGGTACTTTGTCAAAGTTGTTGGTAGTTATGATCGTGATATTGATACAACTAAAAATAGTGATAACTATTATGGTGATGTAACCTTCCTTGACGAAATTCTTTCATTAGATAAAAATAATATTGAATTAAAAAGTATTGTTGATATTAACTTATATAAACAAGAAAAAGATGGCGACTACGATAAAGTTACTTTGATTGAAGAAGTATCGGAAGAAGAATTAAATAAAAATAAAGATGTTTATTTTGTTGAGGCGATATTAGAAGATCAACCAAGTGTCCGGGCTCGGATTAAAGAGGCAACTGTTAAAGATAATCATTTATTTATTATTCTTGATTTAGCTTATGCGACTAAAGGTGGCGATGTTAAAGCCAACGAAGTTTCAATTGATTTTGGGCGAGTTGCGGATAATGGTCTGGCTCGAAATGAATACCATTCCGAAGATGCTTTTAGAACGCTTTTAGCCGAACTTAAAAATAATGATAATATAACTTTAACCCGGAATTATGATGCTAGTGGTGTTGAGGTTGATACGACAACTTATGCCGATAAAGTATTTACGGGTACCTTTAATGGGAATGGCTTTACCATTAAAAACTTAACTAAACCATTATACTTAAGTGTTGAAGGCGGAACCGTTGAAAATCTTCGTTTAGAAAGTGTTAATATGAGTCCATCTAATGGCTCAGGAACAATTGCTCTTACAGCCAAAAAAGCCACGTTCGATCGGATTTTTGTCGATCGTTATACGAAAAATAACAATGTTGATGCTCCGGCGGGGGTAATTGTGGGAACCGCGACTGATTCCACGATTAAGAATTGTCGTGTGACAAACTTTACGATTTCTTCTGGTTGGGCTAATAAACAACAAATTGGGGGCTTAGTTGGTGGCACCTCAAATACAGATGTTATAAATTGTTATGCATCTGGTACCATCACCGGGGGTTGGAATTACCGGGCTGGTTTAATCGGGATGATTAATTCCGGTGGTACAATTGCCAACAATTACGCGAAAGTTAACCTAGATAGTGGCATGGCTCGCGGCCTTATTTGTGGTGTGGCCTGTGGTGGTTCAAATGCCATCTTTAAAAATAACTTAAGTTTAAGTTATGGTGTAATTGATTACCCAATCTCTGGCAATCGGAAGGAAAGCTCCAACAACTACTATGTTGTATCCGGATCTAATCCTGATTCGAAAGTCGAAACGGAAATTAAAATTACGAACGAAGATATCACTCCAGAATTATTTAGTAGTAAACTTAATTTTACAAGTGATAATTGGTATTTAAATAATGTCTCTAGTGATAACTTACCAGTTTTACAAGCCGAAAGAAAGGCCATAGTCGATAGCACGGAAAATACTGATTATGACGAAAATAAAGAAAACTTATATAATAATTTACTTAAATTAATGCCTTACTATGATGGTAATAAAATTGTTAAAGCCGGTAAAAATATTACGGATGAAAACTTAATTAATAAAAAGATTCAACATCTTGTGGCTCTTGATAATCAAGGTAATATTGTAACCTACTTAACAAATGAAGATGTCCGGAAAGTGGCTAAATTAATAATCGTTTATACCGATAAAACTAAAGCCCAATATGATATTAAGTACGATAAAACTTATGATATGGTGGCTTCTTATCGCATCTTAAGTTTAGGTATTGATTATAACTATCCCCATTATGTCATTGATACGAATAGCCAAGTAATTAATAATTTAACTAATTATTTACAAGGCCTAGATTATGGTGGTAACTTAGATATTTTAACAACGGGTAATGATAGCCGAATTTATAAAGATTTCTATAATGATGTAACAAGTAAAGAATTAAAAGAATTCGTTTTAAAATATTTGGCTAATAGTGATTATGTTAATACCTTAAATGATAAACCAATTAATGATTACTTAGAACGAGAAATTAAACAAAATCAAAAACTTGAAAGAGCATTATATACCTACAATTATTTACGGAGATTCTACGATGTAGAAATCGGCAAAATGAAGTTGTATGACTTTGTAATGTTTAATATGAAGGGCTTTGGTCAAGATTTAACGCCTGATAAAGTGGCCGATTTATTCTTGAGTGATCCAACGGGTGGTAACTTTAATACGACAGCCACGAATACTCGGTATCGGACCGTTTTAAGTAACTATACGAAATTAGAGAACTTACCAGATTTCTTAGAATATATGGTCAAAGAGTTTAGTGATGAAACCGATATGGCTAACTGGGTTAGAACCCAATTTAAAGGTATTTTAGTGGAAATGCCAATTGAAGGACATCCGGAAATATTGTATACTTTATGGGATCATTTAACTATTTTAGATAAAAAATATCCAGATGGTTATTTGGCACCACAAGCGCGCAATTATATTTTACCAATCTTGACTTTACCAGAAAATGCGGCTTATATCATTTCTTGTCCCGCCGAATTTATTATTGGTTCCCAAAGAACTTATATGAGTAATCCATTTGATGCGGCGCAAATGACGGCTTTCAAAGCCAAGTTGGAAACTTATACGACTCGGCTCCAAAGTTATTTCACTACGGCTTATAGCATTCTAGAAGATAAGAGTTTATTTAATGATTCCCATCTCTTTATCTTAGATAAACGGTATACGAAAAATGAAGATGGTACGGGTACTTATAATACGGCTCTTTCTACAACTGATCCATTCCATAAAAACTTTAATGAGGTTATCAATGTTTGGCCTGCCGCGGCCGGCAATAACGCTGCCGCTTGGGGTTATTTCATTGAAATGCAAGCCGCAGGAGTTTTAGATAGTGATTTAACAACTGATGGTTCCCTTGATATTGGTCACGTAACCTTTAAAACTATTACTCACGAATCAGCCCATAATTTAGATGCTCGTTTATTCTTAAGAGATAATGGACGGCGTTATGGCGGTGGTGGAGAAGATTATGCCGATGCTTTCTTAATGCAATCATTCGAAAAGTTTGGCATTGTAATGAATCTATCTATTAACTTTGATTTAAATGCTTTAAATGCGAAGAATCAAGCGGTCGGTTCAAACTTAACGCCAGAACGGATTAATTCCGCAACGAAGATTCACGATTTCTATAATAAGGCCTTTGAAGCCATTTATACGGCCGATTATTTAGAAGCCCAAGCATTCTTACAATTATCGCATGAAGATCAAGCCAAACTCGCCGTGCAAGTATCTTATCCAAATGAAAACAAGATTGTCGAGTTTAAAGATAATGCCAAAGTGCCAAAGACTTATACGGAATATCTTGGTGATGATGGCCAAATGCATCCAGTTGAACCGAAGGCCTACAAAGACGATCCATATGCCCAAAATGTGGCTTATTCAAACACGCAATATACCAATTTGGCTTTAGTTGAAAACTTTGACTTTGATAGTTTAAAAACAATTGACGATTTAGTCGATAAACGCATAATGTTGTATCCGGGTCTTGAGAAAGTTTCTACTTGGGGTCCAGGCCGTTATGGTGGTCAAGGTTATAATGTCGTTCACTGGTATCAACCAAATAACATTTATGGTTTCCCTGATTCTTATTCTTTCAAATGGTTTAGTTATGAAATGTTAGGTTATGCGGGCTATAATGATGGTTTCGTGGAATACGCAAGTAATATCCATTATGAACCAAGAACCTTCTATTCGTCTTTATCGGCAACCATTACACCGGTTGATGAAAATACCGGTAAACTGGCTTTAAGTAATGCCAATTATAAAAGCGATGCTATGGCTTTAAAAACCATTACAAATGGTCAATATCAAACTTTTGAAGAATACAAAAAGGCTCGTTTCGCTGATATTGCCGGCAAGTTAGATCGTTTAAATAATGTTGTTAATGCTCGAGAATATGTTCAAAAATTCTATGAGGCCTTAAAAGCCGATGTTAACGATAATACGCTTGCTAAAAGTAGTGAGGTACGGTATCAATTATATAGTACATTGAAAAACAGTACGGACGATTTCCGCGGAGATGTCTATCTAACAGAATGGCAACAAGATGCCTCTAACTTGGATGTTACAAAATAAAAAAACAATAAAGATTATTGAGTTTGGTATCAATAATCTTTTTGTATTTTTTGATTTATAGCGCATATATTTTAGTGGTGAATACTTTTGGATATAAAAAAAGGGGATTTAGTTACCCGGAATAGTTACGAAAATGATATGGTCTTTAAAGTTATCAACATAAAAAATGGCACTTTTTATTTAAAGGGGGTTGAAGAACGCCTTTATGCCGACAGCCCCATGGAAGATTTAAAACCCTATAGTGAGGATAATAAAGAAGCAGATTTTGAGGTGGAGATTGAAGCCGATAACCTAGAAAGAGGAGATTATTTTTATTTGCCCCCAAAGGTTTTACATATCGACGGGGACGAAGAGTATCTAAATCGCTGTTTAAAGTTTTATAAAAAAAATAATATCATGGCTATCGGCAAAAAAATAAATGAAAAAAATATTTATGAACAAATTATGGCGTTACTCGTAGAATATAAACCTGATGTGGTCATAATTACAGGCCACGATGCCTACTATCGCAAAAAAGGGGATATTCATGATTTAAAAAATTATAAAAACTCCGAATATTTTATTAAAGCCGTTAAGGTGGCCCGCAAGTATGAAAAAAGTCACGAAAAATTAGTTATTATTGCTGGGGCTTGTCAAAGTAATTACGAAGAATTAATTAAAGCCGGGGCTAATTTTGCTTCAAGTCCCAAACGGGTTAATATTCATACGCTTGATCCGGCCATAATTGCGAGTACCATTGCTTTAACTGAAAGAAATAAAGAGATTGATTTAATTGAACTTTTAGATAAAACCAAATATGGCAAAGATGGGATGGGCGGAATTATTTGTAATGGTTTAATGTATGTGGGTTATCCAAGGTAAAGGGGCAAGAAAATGAATCTAAATATTATTAAAAACGAATTACAAAGTAATTTAAATAAAAAGGTTAGAGTCGCAGTCTATGGCCTGCGTAATCGCGTAGATCGTTTCGAAGGGATTCTTTATAAAATCTATCCCAATATTTTTACGATTTTAATCAATGGGGAAGAAAAAAGTTTTACTTATCGGGATGTTATAACTGGGGAGGTAAAAATAAAATATTTGTAAAAATTTAGGGGAAAAATATTGCAAAAATTTACCAAGTAAAGTACAATATATTTAGAACTTGATAATAAATTGGAGGTAAGATAATGGAAATCACAAAAGTTAGAGTTCACAAAGTTGAAAGAGAAGGTTCTCGAATGAAAGGATATGCAACAGTAACCTTAGACGATTGCTTTGTTGTCAGAAATATCCGCATCATTGAAGGAACAGATAAACTATTTATCGCGATGCCTAGTCGGAAAATAGGCGAAGATAAATACGAAGATATCGCTCATCCAATTAATGCTGAAACTAGAGCTATGTTTGAAGAAAAGATTATTGAAGAATACAATAATCCCACTGTTGAAGAAAACGAAGCGGAATAATTAAAAAATAAATAATAATCCTTAAAAACAATAAGGATTATTTTTTTGTTATCAAATCAAAATAAGATGAATACATTATTAAAAGTAATGTATTTTTTTATGGGGTGATTTGAATATATACGAAGTTTTTTTATTGTAGTCCAAAAAATATTAAAGATGCGAGATACTTAATTGGGGCGCGCATTGTTTCGGAAAGGGAAAATAAATTAAGAATTGAAAGCGTTTATTTGGGTGTGGCTTATACTTTGGAAGAGTTTTTGGCTAGGAGAGAGATTCTAAATATAAAAGCAAGTGCGGAATTAATAGTTAGCGAATACGAAAAAAGTAAGAAAGATAAAATAATTTATTTTCCTCATTTAAAGAAATTTGGTTTTTTTAAAGCCGAAGATAAAGTAGTTGCTAGTGTGGAAGAATTATTTAATTATATTGATAATTTTTATCAAGAAGAAAATAGTTTAAAAAGAGAAAAAAGTATTTAATTAAAGAAATAAACATATAGTTTAAGGGGAGGGACATGCTATGGAAGAAAAATTAACCTTTGGCAGTCAAGAGTTTCGCATGATTGATCGTGCATCCGTGGCTATCAGTGGGATTAGTAAAATAATTAGTTTTGACGATGAAGAGTTTTTATTAGAATCAAATATGGGTAATATCCATCTTAAAGGAGAAAACTTAGAATTATTAAAACTAGATACTAATGATGGTAATGTTAAAATAAAAGGTAAAATAAATAGTTTTACTTATTTAGATGGTCATGAAAAATTAAAAGAAGATTCTTTTATAACTAAGTTATTTAAATAATGGATAGTTTTCTTCAATTAAAATCTTTGGGCTTTTCCCTTTTTTATGGTTGGGCTTTTTTCTATTTAGCCAAAGGTAATTTAATATTAACTAATAATTTAAAAATAATTGGAAAATACGTAATTACTTTAATTTTTGTTATTGATGTGGCACTACTTTATTTATATTTAATGTTTCAAATTAACCAAGGTATTTTTCATATTTATTTTTTCTTTATGTTTGCTTTAGGTTATTTTGGAGCCCTTATGCTTCATCCTAAAATAGTAAAATTATGTCAAATTTGGCAAAATAAAAGAAAATAAATTGTTTTCTTTTATTTTTTTTGCTACTATTAGTCAAAGGGTGATAATTGTGAAAAAGACTAGAAAGGAAAAGAAGCGGTTAATTATTATTAGCGTAATGATCTTAGGTTTAATTGTTTCTTTAATCTCGTCTGTTTCACAAGATTGGACCGAAATACTTGCCAATAAAAAAGAAATAAATGAACTAACCAGTAATTATAAAAAATTATTGAGTGAAGAAGAAAAATTAAAAAGTGAAGTCGTGAAATTACAAGATAACGACTATGTTGCTCGTTATGCCAAAGAAAAATATTTTTATTCTTCAGATGGGGAAACGATTATTCGGTACTAATTATTTCGTCTATTAATCCGTATTTTAAGGCATCTTGCGCGCTTAAGAAATTATCGCGTTCGGTGTCTTTTTCGATTTTTTTAAGGGGTTGATTGGTATGATGGGCTAAAAGTTTATTTAGTTTATGTTTTAAAGTAATGATGCGTTCGGCAGCAATTTTGATATCAGTGGCCTGGCCTTGTGCTCCGCCAAGGGGTTGATGGATCATAATCTCAGCATTTGGTAGCGCACAGCGTTTGCCTTTAGTACCACCCGACAAAAGAAAAGCCGCCATGCTGGCCGCTAGACCAACGGCAATGGTTTTAACATCACTTTTTAGATAGTTCATGGTGTCATATATACTCATGCCCGCGGTAATGGAACCCCCGGGACTATTAATATATAAATAAATATCGTCATGATTTAAACTGTCTAAATATAAAAGTTCAGCAATGATAATACTACTTAAGCGGTCATCAATTTCGCCCGTTAAAAAAATGATGCGGTCTTTTAAAAGCCGGGAATATAAATCAAAAGCATATTCTTTGTTACTTTCTTTTTCAATAATTGTTGGTAAAAACATATTTCTCACCCATTTAATATATAAGTTAAAAACCAAAAACTTATTCAAAATTAATACTATTTTTATTCGGTTTATGATATAATTTTATATGCTAGGGGATTTGATTATGGATACCGTAAAAGTTATTTTTAATGACCAAATTGAACATGTTTATCCTAAAGGAATAACCTATTATGAAATTAGTAAGGATTATCATACTGATAATCCGGTTTTAGGTGTAAAAAAAAATAATCAAGTAGTTGCCCTAAGTGAAAAGGTTAAAGAAGATTGTACCATTGAGTTTTTTGATGTGGACGATTTAATTGGCAATAAAATGTATAAGTCGGCTTTAAAATTTATTTTTGAGGTGGCCTTATATAATTTTAATAAAAATTTAGAGGTAAGTTTTGAACATAGTGTGCCTAAGGGAATGTTAGGCGAAGTTAAAGGCGATTACATTTTAAATGAAAATGATATTGACCAAATAAAAAGTGAAATGGCTAAAATTATCGCGGCTGATTTACCTTTTGAAAGATTAAATGTTCGGCCCGAAGAAGCCATAAAATATTATAATAAAATTGGGCAAACGGAAAAGGCCGAGAATATTCAAAATATTAATGATCGGGCCATAAGTTTATATAAACTCGCAGACCATTTAAATTATTTTTATTCTTTAATGCCTTATTCGACAAAAGTTATCACGACCTATGATTTAATATATTTAGGGGATAATCAAATAATCTTTTTATTTCCTAAGGTTGGTGATAAAGGTAAAATCTTGGAATATGTAAAACATCCTAATATCTTGCTTTCCTTTGCGAAGGGGAAGGCCTGGTTAAAATCATTACGAATGCCTTATGTAACCGATTTAAATAAAACAGTGGCAAATGGCACGATTAAAGATTTTATTCGCAGTAGTGAGTTAATATTTAGTTTAAATATTGCTCGGGTAGCCGAAGCCATCTGTGCTAAAGAGGAAATCAAGTTTATTATGATTGCAGGGCCATCTTCCTCCGGTAAAACGACCACAACGGGGCGGCTGTCGGCTTATCTTTCGGCTTTAGGTTATAATCCGATCAATATTAGTTTAGATGATTATTATATTGATCGCGCGGATTTACCGAAAAATGAAGAAGGAATTCAAGATTTTGAAGCCCTATCGGCAGTTGATGTGGCGGGCTTTAACCGTGACATTACCAAATTATTAAATCAAGAAGAGGTCATATTGCCAACTTACAATTTTATAACCGGGAAAAGAGAATATAATGGTCATAAAACTAAGATTCATGATAATACAATATTTTTAATCGAAGGGCTACACGCTTTAAATAATGAATTGATGCCCATGGTGGATAAAAAATATAAATATAAGATATATTTAAGTCCGTTTATTCCGATTAATATTGACCGACATAACTATATTTCTACTTTGGATTTGCGCTTGTTACGGCGAATTGTTCGAGATAATCGTACGCGAGGTTATAATGTAACGGAGACAATAGATAGTTGGCAGCGGGTTCGCAACGGGGAAGAAAAATACATTTTTCCTTTTGTGAATGAAGCCGATACTATTATCAATACGGCATTGGCCTATGAGGTAGGCGTCTTAAAAGTATTTGTTGAACCCCTACTTTTAGCGGTATCAATTGATAATAAGTATTATGAAGAAGCCAGACGCTTAATTAATTTTTTGAAACAATTTTATACAATACCAGGAGAATATGTTAATGATGATTCTATTTTAAGAGAGTTTATAGGAGGGAAAAATAATGATTAAAGTAGCAATTAATGGATTTGGGAGAATTGGTAAATTGGCATTTCGTCAAATAGTAACAGGAACCGATTTTGATATCGTAGCCATCAATGATTTAGCCCCCGCGGAAGATTTAGCGTATTTAGTAAAATATGATACGGTACATGGTTCTTTTCACGAAGATGCCATCACTTTTGATAACGAAAATATTATTGTTAATGGCACCAAAAAAATTAGAGTATATTCCGAAATGGATCCGGCAAACTTACCTTGGAAAGATTTAGATATCGATTTAGTTTTAGAATGTACGGGTAAATTTACGGATTTAGAAGGGGCTAAAAAGCATATTAGTGCTGGTGCCAAAAAAGTTTTAATTTCGGCTCCCGGCAAGGGATTAATGAAAACCGTTGTTTATGGGGTTAATGATGATACCTTAACTAAAGATGATGAGGTTGTTAGTGCGGCTAGTTGTACCACTAACTGTTTGGCCCCTGTTTTAGATGTATTACAAAAAGAATTTGGGGTGGAAAAGGGCTTTATGTCAACTGTTCATGCTTATACTAACGATCAAGCCACACTCGATATTGTTCATAAAAAAGGCATTAAATCAAGAAGAGGTCGGGCTAGTGCCCAAAATATTATTCCATCTTCAACCGGGGCGGCTAAAGCGATTGGCCTAGTTATTCCCGAACTTTTAGGGAAACTTGATGGTACGGCTTTTCGGGTTCCCGTGGCTGATGGTTCCATGATTGATTTAACGGTTGAACTTAAGAAAAAAACAACTGTAGAAGAAATCAATGAGGCCTTTAAAAAACATCAAAGTGAAGCCCTAGTATTTACAATGGATCCAGTTGTTTCTAGTGATGTTTTAAATAAAAAAATTGGGGCTTTAGTTGATGGCTTAAGTACCTCAATAGTTGAAGCCGATGGTAAACAATTAGTTAAAGTAATTGCTTGGTATGATAACGAATATGGTTATGTTGCACAAATGCTTCGCACAGCCAAAAGAATGTTTCTTTAAAGAAAAAATGTTCATAGTGATATGAGCATTTTTGTTTGTTATAATTTATTTATATCTGTGATTGCTTGAATATAACTTTCAACTTGGGCTTTTTCGATCACATTTAATTTTCGATAATTATTAATTAAATGATTTTCTTTTTCGTTTAATTTTATATTGCTGGGAGTGGGATTATCTGTTAGTCCTAATAAATAATCTGCAGAGGTATTTAATATTTTAGCCATTTTAATTATGGTTGCTGTCTTAGGATATATTTTTCCACTTATATATTGACTGATTGCTTCTTGAGAAACCTCTAATTCTACTGCAAGAGAAGTTAAGGATTTATTCTGTTCTTTTACTATTTTTTTTAGATTCCTCATATTATTATTTTTATTCATTTATTCCTCCAAATTATAATTGACTACTAAAATTATATAATTATTACTTTAAATCAAATTGAAGTCATGCTATAATATAATTGAAGTGTAAATTATATTGGGAAGGTATAATGAAAAAAGAGAATGTAAAATATATTATTATTTTGATATTAATAGTTTTTGTTGTTTTAATTGTGGTTATAAAAAATGAATATTTAAATTCTCGAAATATTATATATAACAATGTCCGAAAACAAGAAAAGGAGAATAATTTACTTGCTATTTTTGTTTCATATGATAAAGGAGTTAATTATAGTACATATCAAAGTTCTAATTGGCTTGATGATGAATATGTTTTTAAGCAAGCAAAGTGTACCGATTTAAATAATAATGTAGTTGATAATGTTATAACTTTTAATAACGATACAAGAAAGGTAATGTTAAGAACAAACCGGGCTATAAAATGTTATTTATATTTTGATTATTCTTTAATTAATAAATTGCAAAAAAATGATAAGTATAATGCCCTAAGTGAGGATTCAATTGGTGGTATGTATCGTTACCAAGGAGTTGATATTCAGTATAAAGATAGTGAAACTAATTCCGAAAATCTTCCAGTAGTCGATAATAACTATATTTGTTTTGGAACAAATGATAAAGCAAAATGCTTAAAAGATTTAAATCATTATATGTACCGAATAATCGGATATGATGTTGATACTGGAGAACTTAAAATAATAAAAAAAGAGGCCATAAATAAAAGTTATCAATGGGCAGCCAGTTATGATATAGACACGCCATGGCCAGATAGTTTAATTTTTAAAGCAATAAATGGTAATGGTTTTCTTGATGATAATGTATATGTACCTACAAATGATAAGGGTATTAATTGGCAACAAATAATTAGTGACCACAACTATTTGTATGGTCGTATTTCTGAAAATGATGCCGCTCAAAATGGTTTAGAAATATATAAAATTGAAAGTGGCCAAAACGTAGCCCATTGGGAAGAACAGGTTGTTGAAAATAGTCCGGGAAGCATAAAAACTACAGTTCAAGATAATCGTTCTCCAAATTACAATAAAACAGTATTTTATATTTCTAAAGAAGGATTTTGGACGGATAAGATAAAATCAAAGATTAGTATAATGTATTTAAGTGATTATGTTCTTTCGGTAAGTAATACAGCAAATTGTAGTTATAGATCTGGTAAATATGCAATTTGTAAAGCAGGATGGCTTTATCTTACAAATAATGATGCCAATCCGCCTGCATCACATACTTTAGAATATCCTTTGGATTATGGGGGATTTATGCATGCCTACGGACTCCATACGGCATTTCGTATTTATAAGGATGGTGATTTAAGCCGTTGGTTCATCACCGATCGTGACAATATTAGACCTACTTTTTATCTAAAAAATAATATTTACTTAACGGGAGTAGGAACTATGGATGATCCGTACATCATTAATTTAACTGTAAATAATTAAAAAAAATTTTTAAATAATTACTTTTTTTGATACAATAAAGTAGGTGATACTAGTGAAGAGTATAAAGGAATTAGAATTAAGGGGAAAAAAGGTAATTGTTAGATGTGATTTTAATGTTCCTATGGCGGATGGTAAAGTTAGGGATGATAGTAAAATTAAAATGGCTTTACCAACGATTAATTATTTACAAGAACAAGGAGCAACCATTATTTTGCTTAGTCATTTAGGTCGGGTAAAAACCGAAGAAGATAAAGTTAAAAATAGTTTAAAACCAGTTGCTCAAGTTTTGGCCAATCTTTTAGGCCAAGATGTTAAGTTTATTAATCATTGTTATGGAACAAAGGTTAAAGAATATGTGGCTAATTTAGCGGAAGGCGATATCGTTTTACTCGAAAATACTAGATGGTTAGATGTTCCGGATAAATGCGAAAGTGGCAATGACGAACGGCTTGCCCAATTTTGGGCTACACTTGCCAATGTTTATGTTAATGATGCTTTTGGTTCTTGCCATCGGGCCCATGCTTCGACGGCCGGCATTGCGAAATATTTACCGCATGGAGTTGGCTTTTTAGTCGAAAAAGAATTAAAAGAATTAGATATTTTACGCCATGATACGCCACATCCTTTTACAGTATTCATGGGCGGTGCTAAGGTAGATGATAAATTACCACTTATTAAGGCCATTTTACCAAAATGTGATTTTTTATTAACCGGTGGAGGCATTGCCAATTCCTTTTTAAAAGCCCAAGGTAGTGATGTAGGTTCAAGTATTGTGGCAAGTGATCCAGTTATTATACAAGAATTGCAAGAATTATTAAAACAATATGGGGATAAAATAAAACTACCCACGGATTTTGTAACGGAAGATGGTGCCATCTATGATTTGGGACCCGAAAGTTTAAAAAATTATGAAAAGTTTATTGCCAGTAGTGCTATTGTTTTTGTTAATGGCACCTGTGGCAAATACGAAGATGTAAAGTTTAGCCAAGGAACCAAAACTTTATTGGAAATGCTTGCAAGATCCCCTAAAAAAGTTATAATTGGAGGTGGAGATACTGTTTCGGCAGTAAAAAAATTGGGCTATGCGGATGCCTTTAGTTTTTTATCAACTGGTGGGGGAGCAACTTTAGAATATCTAGCTGATGGCAAACTAGCGGCCTTAGAATGGATGAATTAAATGAAGTATTTAGTATGTAACTTTAAAAATAAAATGGGGTTAAAAGATTTTTATGAATATCGAACTAATTTAGCCCAAGTAAAAACTACAAAACTAAACTTAGTTATGGCTTTTTCTCAGCCGTATTTACTTGATGCCAAAGCAAGTAATTATGCTTTAGCCAGTCAAGATATCACCTCATTAATTGATGAGACAGTCACTGGCGAAATAACGGGATCTCAATTAAAAGAACTAGGTGTTAGTTATGTTTTAGTTGGTCATAGCGAAAGACGGCTTTATAAAAAAGAAATTAATATTGATTTTATCAATAAAATAACGGAAGCCACCACCCATGATTTAGAGGTTATATACTGTATTGGGGAAACATTAAAAGAAAAAGAAAATG
>CANRAJ010000005.1 GCA_947628545.1 uncultured Bacilli bacterium
TATTACTTAAATACATACCTTGCCAAAGTAAGTGGTTTAAGTGAACATATAACAGAACATAAATGGACAACGGGAGGATTACCATATAATAGTAGCTATACGCCAAAACAAGTATATGATAAAGAACTAGGAGCAGAAAAACTAACAACAAGTGATAGTAAATGCTATGCTGAAGATAATAACAGTAAAGCCCAAACATGTACCGAAGAAGACCTAACATACACAGCCAAAATTGGCTTAATGTACGTAAGTGATTATGGATATGCTGCCTATCCTGATGCTTGGAATCAATACGTAAGTAGTACAAGTGGATATGGTAGCGAAGCCGTAAAAACAAATAACTGGATGTATATGGGACTATATGAATGGCCAGTTTCTCGTAATTCGGACAGTGGCAACGATGCGTGGCTTGTCAGCTTTACGGGCGATGCGACCGGCGACAGCGTGCTCGACTACGTTGGCGTGCGGCCGGTCTTTTATCTCGAGTCTTCGACCAAAATAACAAGTGGAGATGGCAGTAAGACAAACCCATTCAGGATTTCATGGAATTAAAAGGGATATAAATTATCCTTTTTCTTTGGCTAAAGTTTTCTTTAAATAATAAAAATTAGCAAATACAACATAAATAATATTAATAATCTCGGAAATAAGTAAACTATATAGGCCAATATGTAAAAGGGAAAAGATAGCCAAAATAAGTAATTTTAAGAAAACACCAATTAAAGAGATGCGCATGGTTATTTTGGCTTTATTAAGAGCTTGTAAACTGGAAATAAGGACTCCTTCTAAATAGAATAAAACAAAGATAGGGGCTAAATACTTAATGTAATTGCTGCCTTTAGTCGTATGATATAAAGTAAAAAGTAAAGTATCCCGAAAGGTAAAAATTAAAAAAGAAAAAAAGATGCCAATAATAAAGGCAAAAATTAAGGCTTGTTTTATTCTTTTTTTAACCATGGCTAATTTATGCTGATAATAGTATTTACTTATCTCGGGTAAAATAGACATCGAAATAGCGGATATAAAAAAATTAGGCATGGTTAAAAGGGCAATGGCATAAGCATTATAGGCTCCATATTCCGTTAAAATATAATTATTAGAATATCCGGAGAAAAGGAGTAAATTAGTTAAAATAATCGGTTCAAAAAAATAACCGATATTACCAATAATTCGACTTGATACCGTAGGCAGGGATATATCTAAAATACTTTTAGTTGTGGTAAAATTGGGTTTTAAATCCTCCTTTTTTAAATTAATTTTTTTGGGTAAGAAAAATAAAAAGACGATAATACTTGATATTTCACTTAAAATAGTAAGTAAAACTAAACCGACAACGGCGGTTAAAACGCTAACTTGCATTAATTTTGGTAAAACGAAATAAATAATTAAAAGGCGGATAATTTGTTCAATGACATTACTGGTAGCATGGGGGATCATATTTTGTTTACCATAAAAATAACCTTTAAAGACACTGGAAATAGAGACAAAAGGTAAAGTTAAGGCCATGGCAATTAAAATGTAAAAGGAGCGGGGTTCTTGTAATAAATTATTTGCGATAAACTTAGAAGAAATAAGCATAATAATAATTAAGAGAAAATTAATTGTTAAAATAATCGCTGCACTAGAGGTTAAAATATTTAAACTCCGTTTATGAGTAGCACTATTCTCGGCAATTAATTTGGAAATGGCAGTCGGAATGGCTAGGGAAGAAATCGTTAAAAGAAGCGAGTAGGTGGGAGTAGCAATCGAATAAAGGGCAACCCCAACCTCACCAATAATTCGGGTGTAAATGATGCGAATTACGAAGCCCAAAATTTTAGTCAAAAAGCCACTTATAATAAGAATAAATGTGGCTTTTAAAAAGAGATTTTCGCGTTTTTGCATAATATCACCTTTATTTATAGGTCATTTTGGTTTATAATGAAAATGTAAGTTTTACTTATAAAATATATTATTTAAGGTGAATATTATGACTGAATCAATTGATTTTAAGCAGTTAGAAAAAGAATTAAATAAAAGAGAAAATTATGCAGAAATTAAAAAGGCTTATGAGTTTGCTTTAGAGCAACATCAGGGGATGAAACGGCTAACGGGGGATGATTTTATTACCCATCCTTTGGCCGTTGTTAAAATACTAATGGAATTAAATGTCGATGATACCACCATTATCGCGGCGCTTTTGCATGAAACGATGATGAATGGGACAGCTACATATGATGTTTTAGAAGAAAACTTTGGGACTGATGTAGCTAAAATCGTCGAATCAATTACCAAAATTAATAATTTAGATTTGCCGGGTAAAAATGATAATTCGGCGATATATTTAAGAAATATTTTGGTGGGATTAACCGAAGATGTAAGAACGCTTTATATTAAACTTGCCGATCGGTTACATAATATGCGTACCTATTGGGCAGTTGATGAAGAAAAAAGAAAAGAAAAAGCCGAAGAAACACTGGATGTTTTAGTGCCTATTGCCCATCGGCTCGGGATTAATTCAATAAAAAGTGAACTGGAAAACTTATCTTTATATTACTTAAAACCCGATGTCTATAATGATATCTTAGAGAAACTTAATGATACCGTTTCGAGTTTAAATGATTATTTAGATGATATGAAACAAGAATTAATTGATATTCTAACGGAAGCCGGCATTAAGTTTAAAATTAAAGGCCGAGTTAAAAGTGTTTATAGTATCTATAATAAATTAAATAATGGGAAAAAATGGGATCAAATTTACGATATTTTGGCCTTGCGGATTTTTGTGGAAAAAGAAAGTGAATGTTATGCTGTCGTGGGTTTAATCCATGCTCATTTTCGGCCAGTTCCAAACCGTTTTAAAGATTATATTGCCAATCCGAAAGAAAATATGTATCAATCCCTTCATACTACCGTTTTTGGGGTATCCGATAAAATCTTTGAGGTGCAAATAAGGACTTATGAAATGGATGAAATCGCCGAAAAAGGGATTGCTAGTCACTGGTCTTATAAAGAAAAAGGGGTTAAAAAGGTTCAAAAGTTGATGGAACAAAAACTAGAATTGTTCCGGAGTATTATTGATACTAATGCCTCAGAAACTGACGATACC
Organism: uncultured Bacilli bacterium; assembly: GCA_947628545.1. GTDB lineage: Bacteria > Bacillota_I > Bacilli_A > RF39 > UBA660 > Onthocola_B. The sequence continues at coordinate 3,089 of CANRAJ010000005.1, forward strand.
TTTAAAGAAGCAATTAATCGGAGTATTTTTTCTAAAAATATCTATGTTTATACTCCTAAAGGAGATGTCATGGAATTACCACAAGGAAGTACGCCTATTGATTTTGCGTACCGCATTCATTCCAAAGTTGGTGATACCATGGTTGGAGCAATCGTCAATGATCAAATGGTTCCGATTAATACCGAATTACAAAATGATGATATCGTTAAAATCATGACAAATAGTTCCTCAACGCCAAATATCGATTGGTTAAATATTGTTAAAACTAACCAAGCCCGCGATAAAATTAAGGCCTTCTTTAGTAAAAAAGATAAAGAAGAATACATTGCGAAGGGGAAAGATATTTTAGAAAAAGAATTACGGAAACGGAAATTAAGTTTTAATACCATTTTTAGTAATGAAGCCATAAAAAAAGTTTTACATGATTTAAAGTTTGAAGATATCGATGAATTATATATGGCTTTGGGTTCTTTACGCTTTACCCCAGGTTATGTCATTAATTTAGTCGATACTGATAAAGATCGGGTTGAAGATATCTTAATTGAAAAAAGACCCCAACCGATTAAAGTTAATTATAAAAGTGATGTTTATGTCGATGGCTTAGATAACATTTTAGTTAATATGGCCAAATGTTGTATGCCCGTTAAAGGGGATAAGATCGTTGGTTATATTACCAAGGGTCAAGGGATCACCGTCCATAAAGAAAATTGTCCTAATGTTAATTTGACGGATGAACGATTAATTAAAGTTACATGGAATGAAAATACAACGAATAATTTTTATACCAATATTTATGTTAAAGTAAACGAAAATAAAAATATTATGGCCGAATTAATTACCGAAATAGGTAAAAAAGAGGCCTATGTAAGATCATGTAATACGATTGAAAAAGAAAACTATTTAGTTTATGTTTTAAATATTCGAATTCGGAATACCGAAATGTTAGAACAAGTCATTAATAGTGTGGCTAAAATGCCGTATGTGGCCTCGGTCAGTCAAAATATTTAAGGAGAAATTATGCGCGTAATAGTTCAAAGAAGCAAGGAAAGTAGTGTCCGGGTTGAAGGTAAAATTGTCGGTCAAATTAATCATGGGTTAGTCTTACTCGTGGGGTTTACCGCGGGTGATAATAGTCAAACAATTGCCAAAATGGTAAAAAAGATCCTAAACTTACGGATCTTTGATGATGAAAACGGCATTATGAATAAATCGATATTAGATGTCGGGGGCGAAATTTTATCGATTTCCCAATTTACGCTTTATGCTAATACCCAAAAAGGGAATAGACCCAGTTATATTGCGGCTTTAAATGGGGCCGAAGCCATTAAATTATACGAAGAGTTTAACAAACTTTTAGAAAGTCAAATTAAAGTAGAAACAGGTATTTTTGGGGCCGAAATGATGGTAACAATTACCAATGATGGTCCAATTACAATCGCTTTAGAAATGGCATAATTAATTTGACAAAATAATAAAAAAGTTATATCATTTTAGAAGAATTATTTGTTTAAAGGAGTACTTTTAAAAAGATATTTAGCGAGCTAATGGTTGGTGAAAATTAGTTATATTTTTAAAAGGAAGACATTAAACGGGAAATAAGCGTAGTTCTGCGTTAAAGAAAAAAGAGCATAGATTCTATGAAGTAAGGTGGTACCGCGAAATATCTTCGTCCTTACAGCGTAGGATCTTTTTTATTTCAAGGAGGAGAAAATGGAAAATATTTATCGGAGCCATTATTGTGGCAATTTAACAAAAGAAAATGTTGGGCAAACTGTGCGCGTTGCCGGATGGATTAATTCTATTCGGAATTTAGGTAGCTTAGTCTTCGTAACATTAAGAGATGAAACGGGGTTAGTCCAAATAATCAGTGAAGATACGGCCCTTTTTAGTAATCTAACTCGGGAAAGTACAGCAACTATTACGGGAACAGTCCGGATGCGGAGCGATATTAACCCAAAGATGAAAACCGGCGAAATTGAAATTGTTTTAGAAACCATGGAAATATTAGGGCTTTGTCAAAATACTTTACCTTTTGAGGTAAATCGAAGCAAAGAGGCCAGTGAAGAAACGCGGTTAAAATATCGTTATTTGGATTTACGGAATCCGGCGGTTCACGATAAGATTGTCTTTCGGGTGCAAGTAATTGATTTTATTCGCCAAACCATGAAAGAATTGGGCTTCACGGAAATTGCTACCCCGATTATTACGGCCTCATCCCCCGAAGGAGCGCGGGACTTTGTTATTCCTTCCCGGAATTACAAGGGTAAGTTTTATGCACTACCGCAAGCACCGCAAATCTATAAGCAATTACTAATGGTTTCGGGATTTAATCGCTATTTTCAAATTGCGCCTTGCTTTCGGGACGAAGATTGTCGGGCCGACCGGACTTTAGAGTTTTATCAATTAGATTTAGAAATGAGTTTTGCCACTGAAGAAGATGTTTATGCTGTTGGCGAAAAAGTTTTCTATGATACGTTTACCAAATTTTCCAATCGTGAAGTCTCTCCGCGGCCTTTTAGAAGAATTCCTTACCGGGAAGCTATATCTAAATATGGTACCGATAAACCCGATTTACGAAATCCGTTACTCATCGAAGATATAACCGATATTTTAGCCAATACGGAGTTTAATGGTTTTAAAAATAAAACGATTAAAGTAATTAAAGTCGAAAGTTGTGCTAAACCAAATTCTTGGTATAAAAAACTAGAAGATTTTATAAAAGCCAAAGGGGCAGCTGGACTGGCCTATTTAAAATATGAAGATGGAGAATTAAAGGGCTCTATTGTTAAATTCTTAAGTGAAGAGGAAATTGCAAGTTTAATTAAAAAATTGAATCTTCAAGATGGTAATGTTATTTTCTTTCTTGCGGATGCCAAAAACGCTAGCAAATATGCGGGTATCTTAAGAACAAAATTAGGCGAAGATTTGGAATTAATTGATCATAATAAATATGAGTTTTGTATTATTAATGATTTTCCAATGTATGAATACAATGAAGAAGATCAAAAATGGGATTTTGGCCATAATCCTTTCAGTATGCCTAAAGGTGGCTTAGAAGCTCTAGAAAGTGCCAATATTGAAGACATTTTGGCTTACCAATACGATTTTGTTTGTAATGGTAATGAAATGGCTTCTGGAGCCGTGCGGAATCATGATATTGGTATTATGAAAAAAGCCTTTGCCATTGCCGGTTATGATGAAGAGGTCATTAAAAATAAATTCCGCAGTTTATATACCGCTTTCCAATTTGGGGCACCACCTCATGCCGGAATGGCACCCGGAATTGACCGTATTGTCATGCTTTTAACAGATGAAGAAAACTTAAGAGAAGTCCAAGTATTTCCACCTAATGTTTCCGGTATGGATTTACTAATGGGTAGTCCAAATACTTTAGATGCCAAACAATTAAAAGAATTAGGCATTGAAATTACGGAAAAATAACGAGAAAAGGTTTTAGGAAATTTATTAACCTTTTCTTTTTACTTAATTAAGGTGTTGTGATAAAATATTAATAAGTGATGGGAGAGAAGAAAATGATAGCTAAACCAAAAGGAACATATGATTTAATTGGCCTTGATGCTAAATTATACAACTATATTTATAATGTCGTCCAAGGTTATATGGACAATTACAATTATGAGTTTATCCGAACCCCAATTTTTGAGGCCAGTGAACTATTTCATCGAGGGGTGGGGGAAACGACCGATATTGTTACAAAAGAGACCTATGATTTTATCGATCGTGGCGAAAGAAATCTTACTTTAAGACCTGAGGGAACCGCCGGCGTTGTGCGCAGTGTCATTGAAAATAAATTATATGGTAATCAAAATGGCCCATTAAAATATTATTATTTTGGCACAATGTATCGTTATGAAAGACCACAAGCCGGAAGATATCGGGAATTTAGTCAAATGGGCGTTGAGGTATTTAACGCAAATGATCCAATGATTGATGCTGAGGTTATCTCCCTAGGTTATAATTTATTAAAAGAATTAGGCATTGAAAAATTTACCGTCCATTTAAATACCTTAGGTGATTTAACTACTCGCCAAAACTATACGGCAGCCTTAAAAAAATATTTAAAACCGCATTTAGCCGAATTGTGTCCGGATTGTCAAAAAAGATATGAAACCAATCCTTTACGGATTATTGACTGTAAAGCCGATAAAGATAATGATGTCTTAAAAAATGTGCCGAAGATTAGTGACTACTTAACGGATGAAAGTAAAGCATTATTTACGAAATTAAAAGAATTATTGACTATTTTAGATATCGACTATGAAATTGATGAAAGAATAGTTCGGGGACTTGATTATTATGATTATAATGTTTGGGAATATGTAACTGATGATGCTAACATCTCCCTAGGCGGCGGGGGGCGCTATAATAATTTAGTTAAGACGCTCGATGGCCCGGATATGCCTGCCGTGGGTTTTGCTTTTGGCATTGATAGGGTTATTACCGAACTTAAAAATATTTTAGGTAGCCAAGAGTTTACCAATAATGTTGATGTCTATATTATGAGCGTCAATGATGAAGAAAAAATGCAAGCCTTGAGAATTGCTCAAGATTTACGCCTTAATAATGTAATGACGGAAATTAATAGTAATAATTTAAGCTTAAAAAGCCAATTTAAGATGGCCGATAGTTTAAAGGCAAAATTTTTAGTTATCCTAAATAGTGATGATTTACAAAAGGGCTTAGTCAATATTAAAGATAATGTCACCAAAGAAGAAGTAAAAATTGATGAAGGTGAAATCGTCGATTGGATTTTAGGTAATATTTAGAAAGGATGAAAAAGATGACAATTAAAGAATTAATAGCCAATTATCAAGCTCATTTGCAAAAAGATGTTGTTGTAAATGGGTGGATTCGAAATCACCGCAAACAAAAAGAATTTGGTTTTATTGATTTATCTGATGGTACTTGCTTTAAACATGTGCAAGTGGTTTACGAAAAGAATTTAGCTAATTTTGAGGATATTCAAAAATTTTTAGTTGGTAGTGCCGTTGAAATAAAAGGGCAAGTTGTTGAATCCGCCGGCCAAGATGATTTCGAAATTAAAGCCACAAATATTACTTTATTAGGCGATTGTCCTGAAGATTATCCGATTCAACCAAAAAGACATACTCGGGAGTTTTTAAGAGAACAGGCCTATCTTCGCCCTCGAACTAATCTTTTTCAAGCCGTGTTTCGCATTCGTTCTCTAGCGGCGATGGCTATTCATGAATATTTCCAAAATAATGGCTATATTTATTTTCATGCCCCTCTTATTACATCTAGTGACTGTGAAGGAGCCGGCGAAATGTTTCAAGTAACGACCCTCGATTTAGAAAGAGTGGCCCAAAGTGGTCAAGTTGATTATTCTAAAGATTTTTTTGGTAAACAAGCTGGTTTAACTGTTTCGGGACAACTTGAAGCCGAAACCTTTGCCTTGGCTTTTAATAAAGTTTATACTTTTGGTCCCACTTTCCGGGCGGAAAATTCGAATACCAAAACCCATATGTCCGAATTTTGGATGGTTGAACCCGAAATTGCTTTTTGCGATTTAGAAGGTCTTATGGATATTGAAGAAGAAATGCTTAAATATATCATAAATTATTGTTTAAATAAAGGTCATGATGAACTTGTTTTCTTAGATCAATTTGTCGAAAAGGGCTTAATTGATAAATTAACGAAAATCGTTAATTCCAAATTTACGCGAATTAGTCATGAAGATGTCATTACGATTTTGAAAAAGGCCGATCAAAAATGGGAATTTCCTCCCGAATATGGTCAAGATATTGCCAAAGAACACGAAAAATACATTACCGAATATTTTGATGGTCCCGTTTTCATTACTAATTGGCCCAAAGATATTAAGGCCTTCTATATGAAACAAAATAATGATAATAAGACGGTAGCCGCCGTCGATCTTGAAGTTCCTGGCGTTGGTGAACTTATGGGTGGCAGTCAAAGAGAAGAAGATTATACTAAATTAGTGACGCGAATGAAGGAATTAAAAATGAATCCCGATGATATGTATTGGTATGTTAATCTGCGCAAATATGGTACTTGTGTTCATTCGGGTTTTGGCCTTGGTTTTGAACGCTTAATTATGTATCTAACGGGCATCGAAAACATTCGCGATGTCATTCCGTATTATCGGACACCTGGTAATTGTGATTTTTAGAGATTTCTTGACAAAATAGGGGAAAAAAGCTAAACTATTGCTAGGTATAAATTAAGTCTAGATAGGGCTTTGCCACATTATCTAGATTTTTTTCAAAATGAAGGTGAGAAAATGAAATTTACGAAAGAAATGGTCGAAGATTATGCGGCTAAATTGCTAGTCGGGTTAACGCCAGAAGAAAATAAACTCGTCTTAGATGAAATGGAAATAATCGAAGCAACCATTGAAAATGTAACGAAAATAAAAGATATTGAAAAAGTTGAACCAATGAGCTATTGCTTAGATGATTTGACGGTTGAACTTCGGGAAGATGTAGCTGAAGAATCTTGTGCTATTGAAGATATTTTACGGAATTGTGATAATTATGAAAACCGCGAAATTGTCGTACCAAAGGTGGTGAAAACAAATGACGTACATGAATAAAACCCTTAAAGAAATCCATGCGGCTTTAATAAATAAAGAGGTAACGAGTGCCGAATTAGTTGAAGAAGCCCTTACTAAAGCGCATCAAAATGCTAAAGAATGTAATTCTTTTGTAACAATTCTTGATGAAGCCGAACCAACCGTGGTAACCGACAATATTTTATCCGGAATTCCGTATGGAGCAAAAGATAATTATTCGACTAAGGGCATTTTAACGACTGGTTCTAGTAACACATTAAAAGATTATGTACCTTTTTATGATGCCACGGTTATTCAAAAATTAAAAGATGCCGGGGCCGTAATGATTGGCAAAACGGCCATGGATGAGTTTGGCATGGGCGGAACCGGAACAACAGCCCATACAGGCATTATAACCAATCCTTGGGACCATGAAAGAATGTGTGCCGGTTCTTCAGCTGGTTCGGCCGCCGCAGTAGCAGCTGGCGTATTTCCTTATGCTTTAGGAAGCGATACCGGTGATTCAATCCGGAAACCCGCGGCTTACTGTGGAATTGTGGGATATAAACCAACTTATGGTTTAATTTCGCGTTATGGTTTATTTCCTTATGCTTCTAGTTTAGATCATTGTGGCGTTTTAACGCGGTCAGTTGAAGATGCTGCCATCGTCGTCGATAATATTAAAGGGCAAGATCAAAACGATATGACTAGCTGGGATTCAAGTAATATTAATTTAACTAAATCCCTAACAGGTAATGTTAAAGGTAAAAAACTATGTTATATTAAAGAAATATGTGATATTGCTAATTATACCAATCCGACCCCAGAACTAACGGCCCATTTAGCCAATTTTAAGCATACTTTAGAAATATGTAAAAAATTAGGAATAACGGTGGAAGAAGTTAGTGTTGATCAAACCTTACTTAACGCTGAACCCGCCGTCTATGTTATTTTATCTTATGCCGAAGCCACCAGTAATTTATCAAATTTAACGGGAATTATATTTGGCCCTCGGGGCGAAGGCAAAGATGTAAACGAAATGATGAAAGATCACCGAACCAAGGGCTTTTCCCCTTTAATTAAAAGACGGTTTGTAATTGGTTCCTACGTTTTACAAAAAGAAAATCAAGAACGCTATTTTAAAAATGCTCAACGGGTACGTCGCCTTTTAGTCGATGCTTGGAAAGATTTATTTAAAAACTATGATGGCGTTATTTTGCCGGTGGGAAGTGGACCGGCTAAATACTTAAAAGATGATGATAATACATTAACGAAAAATACGGAAATATTAGAAGAACACTTACAAATTGGTAATTTTGGTGGTTTTCCTTCTATTACCATTCCCAATGGTTTTATTGCTAATTTACCAGTTGGGGTTAATATCACCGGCAATTGTTACGATGATGCCAATGTTTTAAATCTGGCGTATGCCTTAGAAAAGGCCATGAACTATCAAAATATGATCGCGGGGGATAAAAGATGAAGAAAATAGTACCAGTAATCGGCATTGAAATGCACTGCGAATTAAAAAGTAATTCCAAAGTCTTTTCCAGCGCCCGGAATTGTTTCAGTGAAGAGGCCAATTCAAATATTCGGCCTTTAGATATGGCATTTCCAGGAACATTACCTGTAGTAAATAAAAAATGTGTCAAAGATGCGCTTAAAATGGCTTTAGTTTTAAATTGCCAAGTACCGGAATATATGTATTTTGATCGGAAAAACTATTATTATCCCGATTTACCTAAGGGCTATCAAATTACCCAAAATACGGAACCCGTTGGCGTTAATGGTTATCTAGATATTCCTTATCAAAATGGCATAAAAAAAGTATTAATCCACGATATTCACTTAGAAGAAGATAGTGCTAGTTTAGAACACTATTTTGATGCCACTTTAATTGATTATAATCGGGCCGGAGTACCTTTACTTGAACTGGTTACCGAACCATGTTTTAATTCTAGTGCCGAGGTCTTAGCGTTTTTGGAATACATTAAAACAGTATATCAATATTGTGATGTTTCTGAAGCCGATACCAAAAAGGGGCAAATTCGCTGCGATGTCAATGTCTCAATTATGCCCGAAGGTGCTACCACCTTAGGCACAAAAGTTGAAATTAAAAATGTCAATGGTTTTGGTAATGTTGTCGAAGCCATCGAATACGAAATTAAACGCCAAACGGAATTAATGAATGCGGGCAAATACGATTTAGTCGAACAAGAAACGCGCCGTTTTGATGAAGAAACCGGGGAAACTTACCGGATGCGGAGTAAAGTTGATGCAATCGATTACAAATATTTTATTGAACCGAATATTCCCAAATATAAAATTACGCATGAATGGTTAGAAAAAATAAAAAAAGAAATTCCCATTTTACCATTAGAACGGCAAAAACTTTATACTACGGAATATGGTTTAAGTGAAGTTGATACTAATATCATTATTAAAGATAAATCCTTAGCGGATTACTTTGAAGAATGTTTAAATTTGGGAATTGATGCGAAAGTGGCGGCGAATTGGCTTATTACCCAAATTCTGGGCTATTTAAATAAAAAAGATTTGCCAATAGAGAAAATTTATTTAACGCCTTCACGATTAAAAGAACTTATTACATACCAAAATAAGGGGCTTATTTCTAGTAAACAGGCTAAAGAAATCTTTAATCAAGTTTTAACCGAAGAAAAGGAAGTAGCAACCTTTATTAAGGAAGAAAATGCTCAAATATCGGATGAAGATAAACTTACCCATATAATTAAAAATATTTTAGATAATAATCCCGAACAAATAAAACAATATCATAATGGTAAAACTAATTTATTTGATTATTTTGTTGGTCAAGTAATGCGGGAAACGAAAGGTAAAGCCAATCCGGTTTTAACTAAAGAAATACTAACTAAATTATTAGGAGAAATTACTCATTAATTTCTCTTTTTTTATTTGAAAAAAATTTAACTTTTCCCAATTTTATGTTATACTATTTCTAGAATAGAAAAGAGGTTTAAAATGGCCAGAAAAAAAGTTACAAAAAAGAAAAATAATACGTTGTTAAATTATATAGAAAAGAATATTGTTCTTATTACATCACTTATTATATTTTTCATCGTTTTCTGTTTTGTGATGTACACTGGGGGAGAACAACCCAAAGAATTAGATCCAAATAATCCTTTAGATGTTGCCGGTGGCAGTAAAATGGTGGCCGAACGGCTCGAAAAAATCATTCCTTACAGTGCCATTAATGATTTAAAGTATCAAACCGCCTATCAAAAAAATAAGGTATCGACTGATGATATTGCTAATGATATATTCCTCCAAATGGCTTATAATAATAGTGAAGAAAAAACATTTACGGCTTTTCAAACAACCCTTACGAGACTATATGGCGATAATTTATTTATTATGAATCACGATTTTAATGTTAATGGTCAAGTTTAATGTGCCAGTAGTTATGCTTTAAGCCAATATAATTGTGAAGATACCACAATTGCTGGACCAATTTATGATATTATTGCCGAGTATACGAAATTAAATATTAAAAATGATATTTATTATCTAACTCAAGACGTTTACTTTTACAGTAAAGAAGCAAATACTGATGGCATAAACTATACATTATATTTTGATTATAAATATCAAAATGTTGTGGCTAAATTTAGCGATAAAGATTTAAATAATCAAGATATTGCCGACTTTATTAAAACAAAATATGCAGGTTATAAAAGTACCTATTTAAGTAAATTTGATTTAAATAAAAATACCTATCGCTGGCTAAGTACAGAAAGAATTAAGAATAATGAAACTGAATAAATTTTTAGGCATTTTATTTCTTAGTCTAAGCATCATCATTATCATTTTAGCAAGCATTTGGAATAATTTAAAAAATAATAATGTCATGGCAACGGTGATTCCCAAAGATAATCAAAAAGATTATAGTCCGGTCATAATTCGCGATTATACGACCTATTTTAATATCTTAAATAAATATCAAGGAGAAATTAGATTAAAACCGGAAGATTTTCGTGATTATGATTATATTTTAAATTTTATTCCGTATCAAGAAAACTTAAAAATTAAAAAAACGCACGTTATAGTTAGTGAGGAAATAACGGTAATTTATAAATTTAATAAAACCATATCAGACTCAGATGAATATGTCATTAATTTAGTAAAAATAAATAAAGGAGTCGTAAAAAAAGAATTAAAAATAAATATTCTATACGAATAAAAAGAGGTGTCTTATGTTTGGAAAAATAGTTTATATTAATGATTCGGTTGCCCATATTGCTAATTTAGGTGGTAGTAATGCCTCCGCGGATTTAATGAATGTCCATATTATTTTTGAAGAAAATAATCAACAGATTTTAGGCGAAATTACCGAAATTAATGATCAAGTAATTAAGGTTCGCTTTTTAGGAGAATACTTAAATAACCGTTATGTCAATGGGGTATTGCGAAAACCATTACTTTCTTCTAAAATAAGAATTATTAATAGCGCCGAATTACAAGAATTAATTGGAACATATAGTGATAAAACCTTTATTTTAGGCGAAAGTGCCATTTATAAGGGTTTTAAATTATGTCCCAATGTCAATGATTTATTTTCTAACCATTTAGCCATCTTTGGCAATTCCGGTTCTGGTAAATCCTGTGGGGTAGCCCGAATTGTGCAAAATCTTTTTTCCAATCAATATGCCGTGCAATTTAATGCTAATTTATTTATTTTTGATGCTTATGGCGAATATAAAAATGCCTTTGGAAAATTAAATGAAATAAATGCTAGTTACAATTATAAATTCATCACGAGTAATCCGACAGAGGAAAGTGATTTTCCGCTTCAAATCCCGGTTTGCCTTTTAACGCTTGATGATGTGGCTTTACTTTTACAAGCCAATACGCATTCCCAATTACCCATCATTGAAAATTCCATTAAATTAGCTAAGATTTTTTCCGTCGAATCCGAAGAAACAACAACTTATAAAAATCACTTAATTGCGAAAGCCTTACTAGCCGTTTTATTTAGTAGCGAAACAATTTCCAATAAGAAAAATGAAATATTTACGATTTTAGAAGTATGTAATACAAAGGAATTTAATTTTGATTCCGTGATTCAAGGTTTAGGTTATACGCGCAGTCTAAGTGAATGCTTTGAAATTGATTCCAATGGTAATTTTGGCGAATCAGTACTTATAACCGATTATATTTTAAAGCATATAAATGATGATATAGAAAGTATGCGTGCACCAGAAAATGCTAATTACTCTTTAAAAGATTTGGCCCAAGCCCTTGAATTTACCCTTATTAGTCAAGGCTTCCAACATAACGCTAATTTACATGATGATGCTGTTATTTTGAAAGTTAGATTAAACTCCATTATCAATAGTAAAATTAATGATTTCTTTACGGATCAAAACATTTCCGTGGCTGATTATATTGCTTCTTTAATTAATAAAAATGGTCAAAAAGCCCAAATTATTAATATTAACTTAGAAGATGTCGATGATATTTATGCTAAAGTAATTGTTAAGATTTTCTCCCGGATGATTTTCGAATTTGCCAAGGGCTGTGAAAAAAGAGCCTCTATTCCGTTTCATTTGTTTTTAGAAGAAGCCCATCGCTATATTCAAAAGGATAATGATACTTTCCTAATTGGTTATAATATTTTTGACCGGATTGCCAAAGAAGGCCGGAAATACGGTGTAATTTTAGATATCATTAGTCAAAGACCAGTGGAAATATCCGATACCGTAATTGCCCAATGTAATAATTTCTTAATCTTTAAAATGACCCATCCCCTTGATATTAAATATATTGAAGAAATGTTACCGAATATTTCGGCCGATATTCTTGATAAACAAAAAGTCTTGCAACCAGGAAATTGTGTTTGCTTTGGCGGGGCCTTTAAAATCCCAATGATCGTTAAACTCGATTTACCAAATCCCATGCCTTATAGTTCTAACTGTGATGTATCGGCTTGCTGGAAAGTAAATGAAAGTGCTTTTCCAACTAATCAGGTAGCCCCAATGCCCAAACAAAATCCCGTAAATCAAACTCCTTAAAGAATCAAAAAATACTCAAAATTGCCTCCAAAAAGGCAATTTTTTAAATGAACCAAATTTCCCGAATATTAGCCAAAAATTAGATGCCTTTAGACCATTTTTAAGGGTAAAAATTTGCAATTTTGGTTAAGTTGTGCTATAATAGATGACATCTCGCGAAAAAGGGGAGGTTTAATAGATACTATGAAAGATTATGTCCTGCGTAACAGGAAGGGATTATTATTAGTATTATTAGCAGTTTTAGTAACGAGTTTAGTTGAAATAAGCAATATTAAAGGAAACAATAAACCGGATTTAAGTATTCGGTATAATGGTTTTAATATCGAACAAAAGAAAGAAATAAGCGAAGAAGAAATCGTTGAGCAATTCTTTACGGATAATCAAAACTATTTTGCCTTTTATGCTAAAACATTTCAAATTGAAGAAGAGAAATTAATTGCTTTATTAAAAGACGATTATAAAAATAATGGTTTATTGGAAGCCACTAATCTGGATAAATATTTAATTGACTATTTATTGGCGTTAGAAAGCGAGAATAAGGACTTATTTAATAATAAAATAACATCGAGTATGCCTAATAGCGAATATATTATAAGTTTAATTAAATACTTTACTAAAGTTTATGATAACGTGGATTTTAAGATTGCGGCGGCAATTGGTTTAATTGAATCTGGTTACCGTTCCGAATATATGCTTAAATGTAATAATGTCTTTGGTGGTATGGCTGGAGGTAAATTAATCAAATATAAAAGTATCGAATATGGTATTTTAAAATATGTTCAACTTTTAAGTGAAGGATATTTTGCTAAAGGATTAGATACCGTTGAAAAAATTGGACGGGTCTATAACCCAGTAATCAACGAAAACGGCCAAAAAGTGGCAAGTCCAACTTGGGTGATCAATGTAAATAATGCTACAAGTAAATACGAAAATATCATTTTACCAAGTACTTTAGATGAAATTCTTACTTTACAGACCAACCAAGAATAAAGTTGAATAAACTATAAAGATTTGTTATAATTAAATTGTCTAGAGGATAAGTTTATTATGTATAAAACCGACTAAGATAGAAAATTGGGAATCTAATTGACTGTGGTGTAGAAGACTTTTCCATTAAGTGAAAAAGGATCCTAAAGCAGTTCATGTGATGCCCACCTGCCGAGTGCGGGTTTTTATCTAAAATAGACTTACCTTTGGACTTTTTTTATGTTTAATGAGGTGTTTTTATGTTTGAGCGAATAATTTCCTTAATTGGATCCGAAAATCTTGCTAAGATTCAAAAACAACGGATTTTAATTGTGGGTCTTGGCGGAGTAGGGGGCATAGCAGCCGAAACTCTCGTTCGTAGTGGCATTAAAGATCTTACCATTATTGATGGCGACACTTTTGATGCCAGTAATTTAAACCGGCAAATACTTTCATTTAGTGGTAATATTGGCCAAAGTAAAGTAAAAGTAGGGAAACAATATTTCCAAAATATTAATCCTGACTGCCAAATTGAGGCCATAGATGCTTTTTTAACGGATAATAACCGAGATTTATTAAAAGAATACGATTATATTATCGATGCTTGTGATACCATTAATACTAAGCTTTTACTTATAAAATATGCTAAGGAAAAAAATATTAAAATAATTACGGCTTTAGGAATGGGCAAAAAACTCGATCCCAGTTTAGTTAAAATTACCACGCTTGATAAAACTTTTAATGATCCTTTAGCCAAGAATCTGCGGTTACTTATAAGAAAACATAATTTAAATAGTAAAATACCCGTAGTTTTTTCTTCTGAAAAACCATTAAATAAAGATAAAGAAATTGCCTCAATGATGCCCGTTCCCGCAACAGCGGGCATATATTTGGCCTCTTACGTTATTAATGATATTCTAAAAAAAGAAAAATAAAGATTAATTAACCTTTATTTTTTAGCAATTAAGAATTTGGCTAAATTTTGGGGATCTTCTTCATTATAGACAATATTATGAATGACATTAATTAAAGGAATATCAATGCTTTTATGCTTTAACAATTTATAAACAACATCCAAAGTGTAATATCCTTCAACTGTGTTATTTACTAGGTATTCTTTAATTTTTTTAGAATCTTTAGTTTGGCCAATGGTAAAGCCAAAGGAAAAATTTCGACTTTTATGGCTCATACAAGTAAGCATTAAATCTCCAACTCCGGCAAATGATAAAATCGTTTTGGGATTACCCCCTAAAGAGGAGATTATTTCTTTAATATCATGTAAAGATTCATTAATTAAAAAAGATTGCGTTGATTCCGAATATCCTAGACCACTTAAAATGCCTGAGGCAATGGCAATACAGTTTTTCACTGAACCGCATAACTGAATACCGATTATATCCTTGCAAGGACGAAGCTTTAATTTTTCATTAGGTAAACACTTCATGATTATTCGTTCGCTTTTTTTGCTTAAACTGGCAATGGCAAGTGCTGCTGGTTCACCATTAATCATATCCACAGCAAATGTCGGTCCTGAAATAACAGCAATGTTTTTCGTATGCAAAATATCTATTAAAACATTTGATAATAATTCTTCTCGTGTTTCCTCAATACCTTTAGAAGCAATACAGATAACCATTTTCTTATGGTAGAATGGTTTAATCTTTTGGGCAACAATATCGACAAATTTCGAAGCGCAAGTAATAAAAATTACTTCAGCACCAACCATTGCTTCTTCATAAGAATTTGTTAAATTAATATTTTGAGGAATCTTTACATCCGCAATTGTCTTTAATTGATGGGTTTTACGAAACTTTTGCACCAATTCAGGATTTTCACTCCACATCATAATTTCATTATTATTCTTGGCTAATTCTAAAGCCAAGGCCAAACCGTAAATCCCGGTTCCAATCATACATATTTTCATTTTTCACCCTTCATTTCTTTATGCAAATTATTTAAATTAATTTCAACTTTATTTGGTTTCATTTGATAATAACGCCGATTTTTTAAATTAGCCGGTAAATATTCTTGTTTCACATAATCATTTTTATAATTATGCGGATATTTGTAATCCGGACTAGTAGTTTTAATGTGATTTGGTACATTACCCGTATTACCTTTATGAATATCGTTTAAGGCCTCATCAATCGCCATAATCGCACTATTACTTTTAGGCGATAAGGCCATTTCAATTACAATTTCACCTAAAGGAATCCTGGCCTCAGGTAGACCAACTAAATCCGCCGCATGAATAGCCGCCATTAGACGAGGCCCAATGCCCGGATTAGCCAAGCCAATATCTTCATAAGCAATAACCGAAAGCCGCCGGAAAATACTATCAAGATCACCGGCCTCAATTAAACGGGCTAAATAGTGCAAAGAAGCATCGACATCGCTACCGCGAATTGATTTTTGTAAAGCACTTAAAACATCGTAATGGCCATCTTCATTAGCATCGTGAAAAAAGGCCGGTTTATTATTAATTTCTTGGACTAAACTTAAATCTATTTGTTTATCTTCACTCGAATAGTAGCAAACTTCAAGTAAATTAAGGGCAAAACGAATATCGCCACTGGCTAAATTAGCAATGTAATTTAGGGCCTCAGTACTAACTTTTATTTTAGGTAAAAATTTCATGGCCCGGTTAAGACCCTTAATAATATCATCTTTAGTTAATTCTTTTAATTCAAATATTTGACAACGACTCCGAATTGCCGGATTAATTTTATGATAGGGATTACTAGTCGTTAGCCCAATTAAAATAATTGTTCCTTTTTCAATATGGGGAAGGAGGATATCTTGTTTATCTTTATTCATTCGATGAAATTCATCAATGATTAAAACTAATTCTCCGTTTAATTTGGCTTCCGCAATCGCGGCATCAAAATCACTTTTATTATTGCTGGTTGCATTCATAAACTTGGCTCTTAAGTTTAATTCATTGACTAAAGCATAGGCAATAGATGTCTTGCCAATTCCTGGTTTACCATATAAAATCATTGAAAAAATTTTCTTGTTTTTGACAAGATTAGAAAGGATTTTATTAGAACCGACCAAATGTTGTTGGCCTAAGACTTCCGCAAGACAAGTAGGCCGTAATTTATCAGCTAAAATTTCCATACTACCTCACCATTTAATTATACCATAAAATAGGGGTGAAAAAATAACTTTATCGTTTTTTTATTTTGCGCTATAATTAAAGTACGAGGTTGCAAATGAATGATAAGAATATTCAAGATTATCTAGATTATTTAAAATACGAACGAAAACTAGCAAAAAATACCTATGATTCTTATTATGAAAATTTAAAACAAGTTACCACTTATTTTGCCAATCAAAATATTTTATTTTTAACCAAGGATAATATTCGCCAATTTTTAGGACAAATGGAATGTAGTGCCAAAACTAAGGCCCATTATCTTACCGTTTTAAACTCTTTTTATAATTACATGATTTTGGTAGAAAAACTTACTAAAAATCCTTGTACGGCCATTAAAATGCCGAAAATTGAAAAGAAACTACCTAATTACTTAACGATAGAAGAGGTGGACCGCCTTTTAGATATTCAGTGCCTAAAACCTTTAGATTACCGCAATAAAGCGATGCTAGAAACATTGTATGCCACGGGAACTCGCATTAGTGAATTAATTAATTTAAAATTTAACGAAATTAGTTTTGATGATTGTACCATTAGAATAATGGGGAAGGGGAAGAAAGAGCGAATTATTCCCATTGGGGATGTGGCTTTAAATTATTTAAAGTTATATATTAATGATTATCGACGGTTTCTTTTAAAAAACAATACTGATTATATTTTCTTAAATAAAAATGGCGATCCCATTAGTCGCGTTGGTTTTTTTAAAATATTAAAAGAACTTTGTCGCAAAGCGGGAATAAAAAAAGATGTTTCACCCCATACTTTACGTCATTCTTTTGCCACCCATCTTTTAAATAATGGGGCGGATTTGCGAATAATCCAAGAATTATTAGGTCATGAAAACTTAAGCACCACTGAAATATATTCTCATATTTCCAATAAAAAACTCGAAGAAGATTATCAAAATCATCCTCGAGCTAAAATAGAAAAAGAATAGAAATAAAGTAAATTATTATTTCCTAACTATCTACTTTCTGAATTACGAGCATTATTTCTAGCTGAATTGCGGGCACTATTTTTGGATTTATTATTAGCTTTGTTACTGCATCTAGATTGATTATTAGCTCTATTATTATTTCTTGCGTTACTCATATTTTTCTTACCTCCCAATATTATTATGGTTTAATTTAAGGTATTAATTCATATAATTTAGGGGTGATGGTATGGAAATAATTGGTGCTTTATTAATTTCAACTCTAGCCGGACTTTCCACCGTTTTAGGGGGATTAGTCATTCTTTTTAAATTTAAGGAAGAAAATATTACCAAATTTATTACGGCTTCTTTAGCCTTTTCTTTAAGTATTATGATTGGGATTAGTATTACCGATTTAATTCCTGAATCAACCTACATTTTATTGCAGACTTATGGTTTAACCAAAGGAATTATTTTATGTCTTATTTTATTTGTCATAGGTATTATTTTAATAAAATATTAGGCAATAATTCTATAAAACCAGTATCTCCATTAAATAATTCAACTGGGAAGTCTTCTTTTTCACTTTGATAAACAATGTTGTTTCCCATATCATAGACCGTTAGACGATAAGCATTAACTCGGTCAGAAGTGTTCATTACGAGCGATATTTCTTCAACTGAATTGGCGTCTATTGATTTGTATGTTGGTTGGATGCTTCGTGGTTGATATATCATTTATCTATTCCTCCTTTCCTAATTGTTTTTCAAGATAATCTACTTTTTGTTGTAGGGCTTTAAGACAAGTTAATAAATATTTGTCTAACACATTAGAATCATATTCTTTGTATTCAATAATGTCTTCCCCAAGATTTTCTTTATCAAAATTTTCTTCATCCATAACAGATGGGTCGATTGTCCCATTGTCTGAAACTTTAGCATATAGCGTTTCTAATTTAAAGAATTTGTCATAGTTTGGTAGGGCTTCTAAATCATCAATTATGAACCCATATTGGTGTTTGTCTTTATATAATTTGTATTTGTAATCATAACTACAAATGTCGATTGATTTTAATAGTTGATATGCTTCGTCATAGTCTTGACTCTTAAATGGCGTTATTTTCTCTTTTAAGATTCTTGATGACGCTTGACCTTCACTGGTTTGAACACGTCCAGAAGATAAGTTATTACCAGATGCCCATACTGATGCAGAACCATTCGCATTAAGTTCTATCTTCGACCATAAATAAATGTTGCAGCCGTTTGATGATGCCATTTCAACACCATCGTCAGCATAAATGTTCATTTGATTAGTTGCCCCACGAGATGTATCTTGATAGCAACGAATATAACCAACTGACGTACCCGTGCTTGTGATAGATTGCGAACTTCTGAATGTTACGCCCGTTCCACCACCTCGACAGATATTCAAGGCACTGACATATGGATGGGTTATATCAGGAACACTGCCATATCCGGGTCCCATTACGAAGAAGCCGGCATTATTTGTTAATTCAAGATGTCCACCAGAATAAATCTTTACATAGTTGCCGCAAGTTAAGTTCGATGCACTTATTGTTCCACCACTTATACGAGCCGCACTCATCGTTCCGGATGTGATACGAGCAGCACTCATTGAGCCAGACGTAATGTTGCTGGCACTAAGATTTGTTATATTAACATTGTTACCATTGATTGTTCCACCATAGATACGGTCAGCACTCATTGTACCGGACGTAATTTTACCAGCACTTAGGTTTGGTATACGGGCTTCATTAAATGTCCCTGAGGTTACGTTAGCGGCTGCTACATTCAAAGTCCCATTGACTATTGAACAACCACCAATCGTACCAGCATTGGCTGTTATTGTACCCGTTATGGTGGCTTGTGACGCCGTTAGAGCACCGGCAGTTGTAACGGTGAAGTTTTGTCCTAAAGTGATAGAACCGCCCGTTACAGTTAAATTTGAACAAGTAACGGCACCTGCTCGAGTTACTCTAAATGGTGCAGAACCCGGTGCATCATTACCAGCCCATATCGCATAATTAACGCCAGACGTTCCGCTATCAAGTCCCACATAATTGGCACCAGTACCGCTATACAAGCGTGTTGCACCAAGAGACCATCCGCCTATCTTACCGGCGGTTGCTGTAATCGAACCTTCTTTGGTGACACTAAAATAAGGTGATGTGATAGTAATTCCTTTTGTACCATTCAAAACGATATTCATACCATCCAAGTTAATGTTGTCGGCTACGATAGTGAAGGCTGTACCTAAAGACGCATCTCTTTCAAGAGTGGTTGTAACAATGCGGTCGCCTTCGACTTTAAGAACAACTTCGCCAGCCAATTTGGTTAGTTGGTCGGCGTTACCTTCAACATTGGTTCCGTGTTTAAGAGCAACCCAAGAATTGGTAAGAGAACCGCTTTTGGTTTCTATTTCAACTGAGTCACCAACATAAAGGGCTTCGCCACATTTGTTTAATACATTAGTTAATAAAATATCTCTATTAGGAGGCAAATATACATCTACCGTGCCATCATCATTAACTTTTTGTACTATGGCGGCTCTATAAGTTGGGAATCCATTTTTCTTTATTTCATCTTTCGCAATATCTTTGATAACGTCTCGTAGGCTTTCTAGGTCTCGAGTACGATATTTGTTTCCTAACATATTTTTACCTCCTTCCATAGGGCATAAAAAAAGCAACTACTTTAAGTAGTCACTAAAAATCCTTCTTCTGTTATTTCTATATTCTTGTTATACCAATTTAATAATTTAGTCATTCGTCTTCTAATCTCGGACGTCTTTTCAATAGATGATATTAAGAACAGGTTTGGATATTCTTGTTTAATTTGTACTTGGACAAAAGGTGGGAGAGAGTCATATCGTTCTTTTAATAATTGTTTTCTTCTACGTGCTTTTGCTTCAGGTGAGCGAGGTTTCTTTGGATATTGCCTTGGCACACATATATTAACGTCTTTACTTTTTGTAGCATCTTTTAACATATCCATAACATCTTCTACGGTGTTTTCAATTCTATCACGATAATCTTTGTAGCCATTACCATAAGGCTTTATTCCTATGGCTTTCCGTTCTTCTAGTATATCATCTTGTCTCTTACAGAAATTTGGTTTCGCTTGATAATTCTTTCGCAAGATACCATAGACTGGTTTATCACTACACATAATATCTTCTAATGTTATGTCTTTAATATCTACATCATCAAATTGTTCTGGCAGTATCATTCTATAATCTTTTAAATCATATGTTTTATTTCCAAATCTTCCCATACGGCGTATGTCTATAACTTGAGGTGAGAATACACCTTGATATAAAATATCATCGATTGCTTTTTCAAAGTCAGTATGATTATATCTAAAATCACTTTCAATTAAGTAACCATAAAGCCATTCTTTTGGTAAGTTTGAATGAGTAGAATAATACATCTTTTTAACAATACCCCAATATCCTTCTATACCATTTGTTGTATAGCCATTTTCGTTTACTCGTTGATTAATTGAATGGTCTACAGCCTCGTGCTTATATTTGCTATCAGGTTTGTCATAACGCCTATAAGTTCTAAAATCATCACTAACAATAGTTGAACCCGGCAAGATTAATTTTTCAACAAAACTGTTAATAGCATCAAACGATAGATATCTTCCTTTTTCATCTGGAATAGATGGATAAGAATAAACTCTTTTTTTAGCACCATCATAAATACCTAAGACGGCAACTTTATCTGATTTATCAAAATCTTTTTTACTGAATCTTCCGTGGTTACTTCCACCGGTGAAAACCTCATCAATCTGGATAACACCCGAAAAGGGTTCTAAGTCATAATTGTTCATAGCCGCTTGAATTAATCTACGCTTTGTATAAATAGAAGTATTAGACATATGCGTCTCTCTTCTTAACTGAAAATTAGAGATACTTTTTCTTGATACAAATACTTCATAAATTATATGGAACCAATTTATAAGAGATGTTTGAGTTGATTCAAACATAGTCCCAACAAATATTGAGAAATCACGTCTACAGTTTCCACACATATAAATCTTAGGGCGGTTATGTTTGTAAACATATTTTGAGTTACCACAATATGGACATACAATCTCCCCATTAGGGCATATATGTTCTACAATAAATTCATACACATCATTTTCTGTCTTAAATCTGTTCATAAATTCTTGAAAATTAGGTGTATTCATTATAACATCATAACCTGTTCTACACATTTTAAATCACTCCTCTGACCCCTTTTTTCGGAAGTCGAGTGCTAATATAACACACTACGTACGTAGTTGTCAAGAAAAAATTGCAAATTTTTTTAATTTTTTGCATTTTCCTTTATTTTTCGGGCGTTTCGTCCTTTAATTTTTTCATAGCCCAACGAACAAATTCGACTTTTTTAAGACCTTTTTTTTGGAGAAGGGCATCTAATTCTTCCTTCTCATCTTTCTTCAAATCGACTTTGAATTGAGACCTATTTTCTTTCATATATTCTATATCATACTTCGCTTTATCAAACGCCATATTTTGTACTCACCTCATAATTGAATTATAGCATATAACTACGTACGTTACAATAGAATTTTAGTCGGCGTTGTAAACCTTTAACAAAATGGACTAACGTCCGCCACTACAAAAACAAGACACACACCCTCATCGCAGGTAGCGTTGCCCCACCAAAAGGGCATAAGCGTAACCTGCGTACTGTCAAAAGGGCATTATACTAATTTTTTTCTTAGTGGCTTTTTAATCATACGTCCCCCATAAAAAAAGAATGTTTTTAACATACATTCTTCTTCAAAAAGAGAGTTTCTAACAAAAATACTTTATGTGACATAAATTATCAAATTATGGGTCATAAAACTAAAAATCATCACTCATAAAACGAGTGCGGGCGACCCATATTATTGTTATTTTTATTCTCCTATTTCTATTCCTATTGTTATTGTTATGTCAAATCAGAACGGTAATTCGTCATCATCGTCATCATCATCGTCATCATAACGCTTAACCGATTCTTCTTCTTGTTCTTCTTTTTCTTCTAATCCATTACCGACATCCGGATTTTTATAGAACACACCTTCTTTATCAAAATGCCCAAAGTTAAAGTGACGCATTGAGTTCTCAGGATATGCCATACCTACATAATAGTAGGCACCTTCATAAAAATAATAATCGTTTAACATATCTTGATTATTCAACAATTCCCTCATCTTTTTCTTAGCGTAGAGCACTTCTTGACGGTTGTCTAAAATCCCTAAACTATAAAAATACATATCTTTTAAAAGTTCCATATCATCAACTTTCTTACCCAAATTATCATATAACTTAGTAAGAGCAGAACCTTTACTTATTACGCCGTATTTTAGGTAGTCTAGGATGGCGATTTCGTTGCTTTTGTCCGAATATTTAATAACGCCAAATTTGTTCTCTAAGCGGTCAAATGCCACGTTAAAACGGTCTTCTGGCATATTTAATTCGGTCATCATCATCTTCTTAGTTAATTGGTAAATAGCGTGTTGTTGGAAGTGTCTGTTGGTAATCAAGTATATATATAAGATTTTATCATCTAAGGTGTATTCTTCATTAACATCAGGTCTTATCCAAAATTCGCTATACACAGGTCTACTAAGAGCGGTT
This sequence comes from uncultured Bacilli bacterium, assembly GCA_947628545.1. Classification (GTDB taxonomy): domain Bacteria; phylum Bacillota_I; class Bacilli_A; order RF39; family UBA660; genus Onthocola_B. The sequence goes on from CANRAJ010000005.1 coordinate 26,383, forward strand.
GCTGCCATATTTTTTCTCACCTCACAATCTTTTATTAATTGATTGTTTTGGTACCAAAACTTGGGATTTCTCCCTGTCGACATTCGCATTATAGCACTAGGTATGTCCTAAATTACACTTTTTTAGCCACAAATTATACTTTTTTTGCAACAAATAAAAAAAAGACATTAATTTGTCTTTAATTAGCCCATATAACTTGGGAATTATAAGTTGAATTATAGTTGCCTAAAATAGAGTAATTAACAGATTCTATAGTAATATTAAAATCATAATCTTCAATATCTATTTCTTTAATCTTTGCACTTATAATATCCTTTGCTTCTTCACTTGTAGTTAAACTATCAAAGTTTGCTGTAATATAAACTATTTTACCTTTAAGTTCAATATCACTATCAGTAATATGTTCATTAGAATCCAACTGATTTTCAATTTCATTCCAGTTAATTGTTTCTTGCGTTTTAAACTGTTTTACATTCGATTTAACGCTACTTTTATGCGATGTGAATACAAATATTATACTTAACCAAATGATTATAATTAGCGTTATACTAGTCACAAATGATGCTATAACAGGGGCAATACAACTCTTTGCAAGTTTCTTGTTAGTGCCTATATTAATAGCATAGATTATTAGCCCTACAAGAGGGAATATGAATGAAATTATAGCCGCACCTCGATATTCTTTATCGACATAAAGTATTGTCTTTTTTACAGCGAATACAATAGCCACAATGGCTATAACTACTACTAATAATATAGATAGAATCATACCCATCATTATTTCTCACCTCTATAACATAACTTACTTCTAATATCGTTTAGGATTCGGATTATTTCTGCTATTCCATATAATAAAGCAGATGCAATTCCACCTATAACCCAAGGGATAAATAATGAGAATATCCTTATCCAATCTGGTTCATCATAACTTGCATTACCTAATGATACAAATCCCTCTATAACGGCGATTGCAGCCACTACATAAGCCAATACTATTAATACCTCACTAATTATATTAACATCAATTTTCGTGCCGCATTTAGGGCATTTACCGTCTTTTACGGGGGTTACTTTTTTGTCACAAACTACACAATATCTTTTCACTTTTCCACCTCATCTTCAATAACCAATTTTCCGTCAATGTTCCTTATTATCAGGTATTTATCTTTGTCTTCAAAAGTTGCGACTTTTATAAAGTCATTCTCGACTAAATAAACACTGACAACATTGCCATCTTGCGTTATTAAACTCAAACCCATACTACTACCTCTTTATTCATATCAAGATTATATCATAGATGTTTTATTTTGAAAATAGTTTTTTAAGTTATTTACTTAAATATTATAAGTTATTAGTTTATGGTTATTTAGGTGTATTTTAAGCATAATATTAACTGAGATTTATTCCATTATTTACTTATATAAAAGGAGGTTAATAGAATGTATAATGAAGATAACAAAAAAGAATTATTTCAATTAATAGGTAAGAATATCAATTATTATCGTTATCATTGTAATAATACTAAATTAATGAATGAGAAAGGCTTTGTAACAATAGAGAAACTTGCTGAAAAGATAGATAGTAGTCCTAATATGTTATATAACCTTACTGCTAAGAATGTGAATCAAGGTGTGTCTATTGTTTTCATTGATAAAATTGCTAGGGCTTTAGATATATCGTTGTATTGTTTCTTTCTAAAAGAACCCATACAAAATCCACCAAGATATTAGGTGGATTTTGTTTTATCTAGCAAAAAAGACAATTCTTAAAGGTAGCCAACTACCACTCGGTACAGTAATAGCATCGTTGACGCCATATCTTGAAATTGTACCTCTTCCATCTTCATATATACATAATAGCCATTTATTCATTCCACTCCCGGCACATATCGTTCTAATATTAGCATTAGGTCTATATCCTTCTGGGATATTGAATATAGTTTTATTATCTCCACCATTTGTAATATCTGTAGTAGGCTTTAGAACAGCATTAATTTCTACTAGCTTGCCAACTTTACGATACCAACATTCATTTTGAGAATTATAAAATGTAAAACCTGATGCAATAGATAAAGGAATGTTCCCTGTATCTTTATTAAAATTATTTAAAGCATCTTCTATTAAATCTGGATTTATTTTCATAATATGTATCGTTTACTTGATACTCAACTTATTCTTCTATACATATATACAACTACATACGGTTGTAAGTTATTATGTGGTTGGCTATTACCGGTATTCCCAACAGGTGTAGTAGACATACTAATATCGCCTACATAATTATAAGAATAGACGAAATTATTCCCACCAGTAGGCGTGTTATCATAAACTGCTGATACATAATGAGTATGACTAGCAAGTTCTGCTTCAGTTAATTTATGTGTTTTCTCCCCACCAGTCTTGCCGACAGTGCCAAATTCATTGTCACCTGATTGGTAACCAACAAGGCAGCGTCCGGCTGCGTAGCGTTCCCATTTGCCACCAAATAACACGCTTGGGTCAACGGTATTCGTTGTTATATATATAGAACCTATAGGATAAACTAAATCAACATTTATTTTCATTTGCGTTGGTTTTAGTATCAAAGTTTTGTTTAGTTGAAGGTTAATTTTAATGAAACGATTTCGGCTGCTACAGGTGTATTGTTTGTAATTTTATTACCAGAGCCATCTGTGAATGGAACGCCGCTTTCTCTAAAAGCGAATCTTAATATCGTTCCATTTGCTTTTTGTACATATGAATCGGGTAATGTTTTTAGTGTGAAATGTGCTGTATCATTACTTGCTGTATTTTTATCACTTCTAAAATAACCTTGATTATTTCTAAATACAACCTCAAATTCATTTATTGTAATTGTATTTATTTTATCTAATCTTTTAGGTAAAATTACACTAGAATAAACTGTGCTAGAACCGCTTGAAACTATGCTAGACATATATAAAGAACTGTTTCCAAATTCAAAAGTTTCTCCCGGTTTAAAATACATTTCATCATTTAAAGCGTCTTTTATTAAATCGGGATTAATCTTCATAAACAAAACCTCCGCTTGATAAAGGGGAAGATACTACAGACCTTCCACCTCCAATCCTATTAAAGAAGGTTGAGTGGTAAACTCGAACCTCCTTTTCTTCGTAAATTTGCCAAGCACTTTGTGCCCCCCCCGCACGATTTGTTAGGGGTTAAAATATTGTTTTTCATAAGCATTTCTGCTATCTTTTTATCATCAATTTCAACTCTAAAAATGCGTCTTTTCCAAGACGTTCTTTTCCAAACATCTGACGATGTTCGAAACGTTTCCAAGACGGCTGACGCCATCTCGATTTCTTTTCCAAACATCTGACGATGTTCGAAACGCACTATGCAGTGCGTTTCCACATATAGCAAGTTATGTACGGTTGAAGATTTTCAGAGTCACCAGTTCCTTCAGTGTTTGTTGCTAAATTTGAAGTAGAACCTTTTGCATTCAATATATTGTCATTCCAACTCCAACTCTGAACCACTAGTGATTGTTGTCCTTCTCCGGCATTAGAAATAGAAACACCAGCACCGGCAGGACTCCCAAACCTAACATCGTGGTAGTGATTTTGCATAAACTTACTTCCGCCAGTCTTTTCAACCGACTCAAACTCGCTTTGTGCACTATCTACGCCAACTGGTACTCGTCCATTTCCCCAACGAACCCACGTGCCACCAAACAATGTGCTTGGATTAACGGTGCTCGTTGTTAGGTATATCGAACCTATTGGGTAGATTAAATCTATGTTTATTTTCATTTTCTTTGGTTTTTAATCATTCTCTTATTTCCATCTTCCTATTGCAATAACATTTACATATACTGATTCAGGGCTAGAAGAATTATTATTATGGAGATATCCTAAAAATCTATCACAGCATTTATTTGTATAAGAACCTCTTTCCTTACTACTGTCATTGTAGGGTACAAGTGAAAATAAATTATTATTATAATAAGTTATTTGTGTATATGGGTCTTCTATAAAATTTACTGGATAATTAGGTACTCCAAATGTTCTTGAATAATAATATAAAGTTGCATTACCTTCTTCAGATTTTACTCCAAGATTACATACTACGTTTAAAACAAATTTTTGCAGACAGACCATTGTTCCATCCACAAATTTATATGCAATGCCATTGCTATTGGTTATGGTTTCAAATATTAAATCAGGATTTATTTTCATATTTTTTTACTATACAGAGAATTAAAGAGGGCTAGGCTTACGAAGTTCTCCTCCAAATGTTCACAACTTGATATGGTGGCATATTGTTATGAGGTTGGTCACCACCTGCAAATTGACACGCATTTGAAAGCGTGGTATTTCCGTTATTATGATTATAATAGATTGCTTCTGCATTTCCAGTTGTCCATCCTGCATACATATCATGATGATGCGAAGGCATTTCCGATATTGTTAATTTATGAGTTTCTTCGCCACCTGTACTTCCAAGCGAGTAGGCTGAACTTGAGCCCAACAAAAAACGCCCTTCGATTTTTGTCCATTTGCCACCAAAGAGCGTTTCTGGATTTACTGCCAACGTGCTCATATAGATTGAGCCTATTGGATAGATTAAGTCTACGTTTATTTTCATTTCTGTTCGGCTTTTGTGAAGCCTTGCTTGTAATTTTGTGATGTGCTTATGCTTGTATTACTTCCATCTTCCCATAGAGAAAATATCAATTTTATAATCCTTATCTACACCTTCAGTCCCACGTAATAAAACAACATTTTCTGGCTTAGCAGTAGTTGGCAGTCCATCCGGTGCAATTACTGATTCAGCAAAATGATTAGTATAAACTACATATGGAACTTCAATAAATTGTGAAGGAAAATTTGGCGTGCTTATAACCGTGCTTTGAAAAAGACTTCCCCAAGTAGTTGTTATATCTACTCTTCCTTCTACGCTTTGAAAGCAATACATTCTTCCATCTGAAAGTTTTATGTATTCGCCATTTGTATTTTTGCCGGATTCTACAATCTCGATTTTCTTATCTACATCTTGTAGGTCGGCAAGGCGGCGGTTTGTTCCACTCACGATTAGGTCGCCATTAATTTGCATACGCATCACCGAGCAAGGCTGCTAAAATAAATTCGCCTTGCCCCCTTTCATTAGGGTAGTCTCTATATAGCGACTGCCCCCTTTCTGTATAGCGTTTTTGTGTTTGCGTGATGTGTGTTGTGCGGCGTTTGCAAGAAATCGAACACATTCTTGCCCCCCCCCGCACACACATTGAGGAGAATGACTATTCGCTAATGCGACTAACCATTCACCTCCTTGTTTAGAGTCGAAATTGCTGCTTTGGTTAGATAGCAATTCCTCCTCTCTTGCGTTGTTCTTTTCTTGTTGAGCACTTTGTGCCCCCCCCCCGCACTTACGGTTGGGTTAAGAAAAGAACTTATAAAATGTATTAAATTCATTTAAAAAAACTCCTCTCTTACAATTTAGGTTGTAATTCAAGTCCTGTTAAATCTAAAGTATATAATATCTTTTCATCAACTCTAATTGACAACCCAATATTTTGTCTATTATCTTTATTAAGTTTGACATTAATATTATAATCATTCGTATCAAAATTTGCCCAAGTGCTTGGTGCGAATCCAAATGACACAGTTCCTTTAGGTAATTTTGTATTATCAATATGTAATGCGATATAGTTACCTTCAGTATCAGCACCGCATTCATAATCTTCTACATATTTTATTGTACCAGTTACTTTATTATCATCTGAGAACACCAAATCATCTTCTTGTAAATCTCTTACGAATTTGTTATATGTTGCTGCACTTTGTGCTCTTGCTGAAACAACTTCTGAAACCTTTGGTAATATTGCAACGTCAGATATATCTAATGTTTGTGATTTATTAATTTTGCCACTAACATCAACTTTGATAGGTTTCTTTTGTTTTAATTTAATAAGGTATTGATAATCGTCTGGACTTAATTCAATTTCTTGACCACCATCATATGAGCATTTAACTGTGTTTTCAGCATCTTTGGCTTGAGGGAACTCTAACATTAAATAGTTTCCATCGCCACCGGCACCAACAACGCCACTAGCATATTTAGAATAGCCTTTAACTTTATTATCAGCCACCGTTATATCCATTTGAATATCTTTAACTTGCTTATTAATATTGTTTATTTGTGTTTCTGCACTTGGTGCGTCAACTTCAACTTCTGGTTCAACTGAACCACCGTTAACTTTTTCAATCATTTCTTCCAATTTGCTTCCTAATTGGCAAGATTGTAAAGTTCCACAAATTCCGTTGTTAATCTTTTCGATAGTGTCTTCGTTCATTTCTTCAACATCGCCACTACCTTTTACGGCTTTGATTATATTATTTAAAATATAAGCGGCATCCGTAATATCAGAGCCGCTACACATTTTATCTAATGCTTCAATATCTTTATCATCTAAGACATCACCATCAAATTCAGAGCCATTCATTATACTATCGTATAATTTATCAATAATATTACCTAGGCTAATTTTAGCAGCAGCAGGGCAATATTTATCGATTTCCTCGAA
>CANRAJ010000006.1 GCA_947628545.1 uncultured Bacilli bacterium
ATCCGGCACCCGAAAAAAGTGAATTTTTACTTGTCGGGCGTAGTAATGTTGGCAAAAGTAGTTTTATTAACACCTTAATTGAGCGAAAGAATTTTGCACGAACTAGTAGCAAACCCGGCAAAACGCAAACTTTAAATTTTTATTTAATTAATGATTTATTTTATTTAGTTGATGTGCCAGGTTATGGTTATGCTTCTGTCAGTCATGATAAACAAAAGAAATTTGGTTTAATGATTGAAGAATATTTAAAAAATCGCGATAACTTAAAACATGTCTTTTTATTAGTTGATTTTCGGCATAAACCCACCGAAGATGATTGTTTAATGTATGAATTTTTAAAATATTATAATTTGGATATTACGATTGTGGCAACAAAATATGATAAGATAAGTAAAAATAATCGTGAAAAACAAATGAAATTATTATTAGAAACTTTAAAATGTTCCTTAGATGAAGTGGTTACTTTTTCAATTATTACGAAAAAGGGTCGGAGTGAAATATTAGATATTATTGAAAAAAAGATAGGGTGATTTTATGAATAAAAAAGGGTTTACATTAGTTGAATTACTTGCCGTGATTGTTATTTTAGGTTTAGTTACCACCATTGCGGCTTATAGTATTTTTAATGTGTGGGGTAAATCTAAAGAAGGATTACTAAAAGATAGAATTCAAAGTATTGAAAATGCGGCTATAACGTATTATTCGGAAAATCGGCAACTATTGACCGAATCTTGTAGTATTAATGGTAAAAATTATAATACGTGTAAAGTTGTGACCGTGCAAGATTTACTTAATTTAGGTATTTTAGAAACTCAAGAAGAAAATCAAAAAATCACTAATGATGTCACGGGTTGTAACATGGTAAATGATATAGTAACGGTATATCGGAAAAATAACCGGGTTCAAGCCAAAATGACGGATATTAAAAGTAATAATACAACCTGTTAAGGGGGATATATGCAAACAGTATGTTTAATTGGAAAACCAAATGTGGGTAAAAGTAGTATATTTAATCGCTTAATTAAAGAAAAAAAAGCGATTATTTTAGATACGCCCGGAGTTACAAGAGATCGGCTTTATGGCGTGGTTCATTACCAAAATAAACAATTTTCTTTAATTGATACGGGGGGAATACTACTTGGTGATGATAACTTTGATCAAGATATTATTGCGCAAGCAGAACTGGCAATTGATGAGGCCGATATTATTTTATTTGTTGTTGATGGCATGAGTAATTTGGATGCCGCGGATAAACATGTGAGCGAGTTACTTCATAAAGCGAGTAAACCGGTGATTGTCTTAGCCAATAAAATGGATAACGAAAAACGGCAAGAAAATATTTATGATTATTATGAACTTGGCTTTACGCCCATTTTACCCATTTCGGCTGAACACAATTTGGGATTTAAAGAATTACTTAATTTAATTACGAAAGATATGCCGGAGGCAAGTGAAGAAACTAGTGATAGTTCCATTAAATTTTGTTTAATTGGGCGCCCTAATGTCGGGAAAAGTAGTTTAATTAATGCTTTAATAAACGAAGAAAGAGTAATTGTTAGTGATATCGCGGGTACGACTCGGGATGCCGTAGATACAACTTTTAAATACAACAATCAAGAATATACGGTTATTGATACGGCCGGAATGCGGAAAAAAGGCCGAATCTATGAAAATATTGAAAAATATTCTTTAGTGCGCAGTTTAAAAGCGATTGATCGCAGTGATGTTTGTGTGTTGGTTATTGATGCCGAAGAAGGCATTATTGAACACGATAAACACATTGCTCATTATGCTTTAGAAGCCGGCAAGGGAATTGTTATTGCCGTCAATAAATGGGATACCGTTAAAAATCCGGATGAGGCTATAAAAAAATGGAAATTATTAATTGAAAATGAATTTCAATTTCTCCCTTTTGCCAAAACTGTCTTTTTAAGTGCGAAAACGAAAAAAAGAATGCACACCTTAATGCCGGAGATTATTTTGGCTTATGAAAATTGGCATCGGGAAGTTAAAACCTCAATCTTAAATGATTTAATATTAGAAGCGGTAAGTATTCATCAACCACCTTCATATAAGGGAAAACGTTTAAAGATATATTTTGTTCATCAAGGCGATACCAAACCTCCTAAGTTTGTTTTCCAAGTAAATGATAAGAAATTAGTTCATTTTAGTTATTATCGTTATCTTGAAAATCAACTCCGGAAAAATATTGAACTAACCGGGACCCCCATTATTTTACAATTTAAAAACAAAAATGAAGATTAACTAAAAATCAGCACCATTCATATAATGTTTAAAGGAGGATTATATGAGATTCGGTGATGATTTTTTTAAAAAAGTAGAAAAGAAAACTCACGTGGATAAAGATACTATTTTTGCTTTGGCCGATAAATTACAAAATGGTAATATGAAAGATGAGAAAACCCTGCGGGAGGTAATTGATACTTTAAGTAAAATGACAGGGAAAAAAGTAACTCCCGAACAAAGTGATAAAATAATTAGTAAAATTATGAATGATAAAGTACCCCAAAATGTAGATAAGATGTTTTAAAGATGAAATTTTTTTAATTTCATTTTTTAATTTTACATTTTTAAATTCTTTTTAGTAACAATTAAAAATTATAAAAGTTGACTAATTGCGAATTTATCCCTAATATTCGGCAAAAATTTGCTCCAAATGTTATTAAATGTGGTAAATTTATAAAGGATAGGAGGGATAAAAAATGAAGCGAAATGATTTGGGTCGAAAAATTGCTAAATTGCGTAATGCTAAAGGTCTTACTCAAGTGGAATTAGGCGAAATGCTAAATGTTACAGATAAAGCCATTTCAAAATGGGAACAAAACCGTAGTAAACCGGATTATGACACTTTGGAAAAGATGAGTAAGATTTTTGAAGTTAGAATCGAATTTTTCTTAAAAGACATTAGTCCTATTGCTAAACTTAAAGAGTTATGGCAAAAACTAAGAAATTTTCTAAAACATAATTGGCATAATGTTATTTTTACGATTCTTTTTGGTCTTTTAGCAATTTATTTTTTCAATACTTATGATTCTTTAGAAATGTATGAAATTGTTGATACTGATTCATTTGATAATATTGTTTTTGCTAATGGATATTTCACTAAGTCTAAATCAAATGTTGTAATTATTATTAACAATATTGAGTATCAAAATGAAGATAATGATATCATCAATCAAAAAGTAAAACTATATACTATTGATAATAATGATAAGTTATACCTTTATGAAGCCGAAGATCTTGAAGATATTTTGTATAATGGTCTTATTGGATATAATTTAACACGCCGGCAAGCCAAACATATACCTAATAGTTTATATTTAGAAATTGAAAACCTACATGAAGATAATCGAATTACAACTGATAAATTTAAATTATCATTTTCGAAATTAATTAGTAGTAAAAAAGTTTTCTATTTTGAAAAACCCAATATCGAAAATAAATCAGTAATGGAATCCAATATAAAAATTGATGAATTTATTTTACTAAAAAATGGCTATACGCAAATAGATGATAGTAAAAATTATTACCGAGAAGAAAAAGATTTTATTTTATACTTTGATTTGGATAGTCAAAAGATGTTTTACAATAAAAATATAGCAAAAGATACTATTGAAAGCTTAGAATATTATTATATTTTTGATAAATTGGAATATAAAAAACAAATTAAAAACAAAATTAATGAACATTATTATTTTTATCAAAATACTAATAAATTAAAATGTTTTGAAGGTAATTGTAATAATTATTTAGCCAAATATCAAGAAGTTTTAGAAGTGTTTAATAAGGAAATACAGAGGTTCGCCAAATCGTAGAATTAAACTCTACGATTTTTCTCTTGCTATAATTCGACAAAAAGGTGTATTTTGAGAGCGTAGGAAAGGAGGATGGTAGTACGAAGAAATATGTAGGTGGTGTGCTTCTTGGCATTTTGACTTTTTTAATTGTCGGTCATGTTCAAGCCGCCACCAGAGAAGAATTATTAAAATATATTCCGGAACCTGTTTTAGATTCCTTACCTGAAGCAACTTTAAAAGATTATGAAAGGCTGGACATGAGTAAGGCAAAATCAGATGAAATTACAATTAACGATAGTAAGTATCCTACAGAATTATCACCTTTAAGTGATGATCTTTGGACGACAACTTATAAGAAATTAAAAATAACGATGGCACCATACGATAGTACAACTTATGCTGTCATGCTCGATTTAACTTGGTTGTATATTCCGGCAGTTCGGTCATACGATGTTATTGCTTTGCGTTTTGAAAGCGCGGCAATGGCTAAATCATCAGCAACAGGGGTTCAATCCTATGTTTTGAGCAATGGTGACGAAGATGCAGTTGGTTATAGTTCCGGAGGGACCAATATGGTCATGAAAGACAATGGTTATGGGATTTCCATGAATCTTGTAGATAATAAACTGAATAATTTATTTAACCATCTTTCAGTAAATGTGGCAGCATCTGGTTCTTCAGGTATGGCTTATGGTTCTTATCAACATGCAGTTGATAATGTATCTTTAACCCAATCAAAAAACTATAACATTAGTGCGGCGGGTATGGGCCGAGTTATTAACTTTGCTCAATCTGTTTGGGATCATTATGATAACATGCAAGGTGTTAAAGTTAGATTAGGTTTATAATAATATTAAAAAAAATATTAAAAAAATTAAAATTTGAATGCTAAAACTACAAAATAAGTAAAAGAGGGGTGGTGGGATGCATGCGAAAAATGGGAAAAACCCCAATTTTACCAGTTTATCGAGGACTACCATATAAGTGTATTACGGTACCTAAGGTAGCCCTTGATGAAATTGTATTCATAACCAAACCATAACTGACATAACATTAAATAGAAAGCGAAAGAATGGTGGGTTATGGAAAAAGAAAAGATTATTTCTTCAATTGCAGAACGAGGAAATGGGGAAATTTATCTCGGGGTAGTCGGAGCGGTAAGAACCGGTAAATCAACTTTTATTAAAAGATTTATCGAAAATTTAGTTGTTCCGAATATAACGGATGAATATGAAAAGAAAAGATGTCTAGACGAAATTCCTCAAAGTGCCCAAGGAAAAACTATTATGACTACCGAACCAAAATTCGTTCCTTCTAATGGGGCAACCATTAAAATAAATGAATTTTCCACGAATATTAAATTAGTGGATTGTGTAGGTTATGTGATTCCGGAAGCCACTGGTTTTGAAGATGAAGATGGCAATCCAAGAATGGTAAAAAGTCCTTGGTTTGAAGACGCAATTCCTTTTGTTGAAGCCGCGGAAATCGGTACGGAAAAAGTTATCAAAGATCATTCAACAATCGGGATTGTCATTACTACTGATGGTTCATTTGGCGATATCAAACGCGAAAATTATGTAGAAGCAGAAGAGAAAGTGGTAAAGGAACTAAAAGAAATTGGTAAACCCTTTATCGTGATTTTGAATAGCCTTCATCCTACTAATACAGAGACGACAGATCTTGCGTACAGACTAAGTGAAGAATATGATGTGCCGGTTATGCCGATAAGTGCGGAACTCATGAATGAAAAAGAAATCATGGAAATTTTAAAAACGGCCTTGTATGAATTCCCAGTTCTTGATATCAAAGTGAATATTCCCGAATGGGTGCACGTACTCCCAGATGCACATATAATCAAAAGTCATTATATGGATAAGATAAAAGAAAGTGTCATTAGTGTTGAAAAACTCAAAGATATTGATTTTATTTTAGACCATTTCAATGATTCCGAATATATTTCGAAGGCCTATATAAGTGAACTAGATGCTGCTACTGGCGTGGTAACTGTTAACTTAGAAAGTTCGGATGAATTATATACGGAAACTTTAAAGTCGATTATCGGAGATACAGCGACAACCAAAGCCGGGCTTTTAAAAATATTTGCAACTTATCAAGATGGGAAAGAAGAACTTGACAATTTAAAAGCCGCACTTAAAATGGCGAAAAGTACGGGTTATGGTATTGTTTATCCAACGATTAACGAACTAAAATTAGAAACACCAGAATTGGTTAAACAAGGTAATCGGTATGGCGTTAAGCTAAAAGCGGTGGCCTCAAGTATTCATTTAGTTAAGGTCGATGTTGAATCAACATTTGAACCAATCATTGGTAGTGAATTACAATCAAAAGAATTAATTAATCACCTAATGAAAGATTATGAAACTGATGCGTCAAGTATTTGGAAAAGCGAAATATTTGGCCGAAGTTTAGAAGTCATTGTCCAAGAAGGTATTCAAGCCAAATTAAGCATGATGCCGGATGTAACAAGATATAAATTAAAAGATACAATGACGAAGATCGTCAATAAAGGTTCAAATACTTTAATTGCGATTGTATTTTAAAATATTTCTCTATACACTAGAAAAATCTAACGAAGGTTAGATTTTTTGCTTTTTTTAGCCCAAAAACGTCAAATAAAAGTCAATAAAGTCCAGCAGAATAGTCAAGAAAATGTCATATTTTCGAAAAAAATTCAAATTTTGTTGCTTTTAGAAAAAATATTTGCTACTCTTAATATGTAAGGACAATGCGTCTTACAAAAATACAAACGGGAGGTAGAGAGAATGACTAAAACTGAATTAGTTGAAATGATCGCTAAAGAAGCTGGTTTAACAAAAGCTGACGCTAGTCGGGCATTAGATGCTACTTTAAACGGTATTATGACTGGTTTAAAGAAAAATGGTAAAGTTTCTTTAGTTGGTTTCGGAACTTTCAGCGCTAAAAAAAGAGCTGCAAGAGAAGGTATCAACCCTTTAACAAAAGCTCCTTTAAAAATTCCTGCAAAGACTGTTGCATCATTCAAAGCTGGAAGCAAATTAAAAGACGCTTTAAATTAATGAAAGAAGTCGAGCAATCGACTTTTTTTGTGACCTAAATTTGCGCAAGTCTTGAGCAAGTCTTGAGCAAGTCTTGAGCAAGTTAAGGAAATTATTTATTTTTAAATTCATAAAATAATATATCTGTGATACAATAAAAAAGAGGGTAAGATAATGCGGAGTAAAGTTTTATATATTGGTGGTTTCGTTTTAATTATTTTAAGTTTTCTTTTAAACTTTTTTAGTGTGGCTCGGTTAGTTCTTTTAATTGGCGGTATTCTTTTAATAGATATCGAAACAACTTTAAAATTAGCCAAACATCCCTTTATTATCTTAATTATTCCGCTTTTTTTGTTAGTTTTCACTTATGGTGTAGATATGCTTTTAGCCACTAAGTTAAATCGGGTTCCAATTTATAGTTATGAAATTAAAAGTAGTAAAAACATGGCTACGTATAATAGCTTTTTTTACCGGATATATCATTGTCAAAATAAAAATGTTACGGATTATGGTTACCAATTAAGTTATGCTTGTCGGGCTACCGAATTAGAAGAACACGATATTAATGCTTTTTTAAGTGAATCTTTAGCTCGTTTTGCGGACTATCAAAATAAATTTGTCAAAATAAGGGGAAGGGTAAGTAAAATAAGTGGCGAAGATCTAATGGAATTAAGTTCTTATAAAATCGATGCTAATAATACTTTAAATGGCTATGTTGAGTTTAATACCGAATATCGGCTGCGGCTTAAAATTAAGGCTGATTTAAGTAATTATAAAATATATGATGATGTCACGGTTATTGGTTTAGTATCCCGGCAAAATAAAGAACAAAATGATACTATTATTGAATTAATTGATGCAATTATTGTTCCAAGTACACTTTATGAAAATTATACCCTAGAAGTTATTGCCAGTGATAGTAAAGATTTAACTAGTTATGTGGAAAAAGAACAAATATATTTAAAAGGCTTAAGTAATATTTATTTACATTTTGATGAAAGTCATATTTATGAATTAAAATATTTAATTACGGATAAAAGAATCACAATTGCTGATTTAATTCAAGATAGTGAGGCTAAAGAATTAAAAGATAAAGATGATGTAACAGTGGGTACCATTTATGAAAAAGATAAGTTTAAAGTTATTAAGTGTCAAAATAAAAAAATTATTATAAGTAATAAAGAAGAAAAAATAAAAGCCAATATTTGTGATTAAAAAAAATTGCGGGATTGGCGAAAATATGGTATGATTATTTATGTAATCGATGAAAAAAGAGATTAGATAAAAGTAATTTTTCAGAGAGTTAGTGGTTGGTGGAAACTAATAAATAAAATTATCTATTTGCTGCTTTGGGAGATTAATCGGCGAAGAGTCGTTAAAAAATTAAGTTAAATAAAGGATGGTACCGTGCTTTAAGCACTCCTTGGTAGCATTCTTTTTTATTAAAAAGGAGGAAAAAAGATGAGAATATTTGTGGTTGCTGGGAAAAGCGGTAGTGGTAAAAGTGAGGTTTCGAAGTTTATTAAGGAATACTATATTTATAAGCTAGAAAATTGTATTATTACGGAATATAGTAAATATTTGAAAAACTTTGCGACGGAATTAACGGATTGGGATGGTATTAGCGAAGATAAACCGCGAGATTTTTTACAAAGTTTTGGCAATAAGATTCGTAGTTACAATAAAGAGTTTTTTACCAGTCGCATGGTAGAAGATATGAATATTTATGAACTGGCCGGGGTTGATGATGTCGTTATTTCGGGAGCCCGGATGCCCGAGGAAATTGAAGAGTTAAAAGAAAACTATGATAATGTTTATAGTATTTATGTGGAAAATCAATTTGCCCAAAGTAAGTTATCGATTGCCCAACAAGCCCATATTACGGAAACAGCATTAGATGGCTATAGTGATTTTGATTATACTTTGGCTAATGATGGTACAATGGAAGAATTAAAAAATAAAGTATTTAAATTTCTAGAAGGGATAAAATAATGAAACAAAAGATTAACTTAAAGGATTTATACATTGATTTTTTTGTGCGCCATGATCATAAACAAATTCCGAGTGCGCCTTTAGTACCCGAAAATGATCCATCGGTGCTTTTTAATACGGCGGGAATGCAACCTTTAATTCCGTATTTAATGGGGCAACCCCATCCTTATGGGAAACGACTTTGTAATTATCAAAAGTGCTTGCGGACTAATGATTTGGATGGCGTAGGCGATACCACCCATCATACTTTCTTTGAAATGTTAGGTAATTGGTCTTTAGGTGATTATTTTAAAGATGAATCGATTACTTGGAGTTTAGAATTTTTAACCGATGTTTTAAAGATACCTCAAGAAAGATTAGCCGTAACCGTCTTTGCCGGCAATGATATCATTCCTTTTGATGAGGTCAGTTACAATAAATGGTTAAGTTTAGGTATTCCGGCAGCGCGCATTGCCAAAACGGAAAAGGATAATTTCTGGATTGCCGGTGAATCAGGACCATGTGGACCCGATACGGAAATATTTTATTTTCGTTCCAATGATGCAGTTCCTGAAACCTTTGATCCGGAAGATGATCGCTGGGTTGAAATTTGGAACAATGTCTTTATGCAATATTATAAAGATCCCGATGGTCAAGTTACGGAATTACCAAAGAAAAATGTTGATACTGGTATGGGGGTTGAAAGAACGACGGCAATTTTAGAAGGGGTAAACGATAACTATGCCTCTAGTATTTGGCGCGATGTAATTGCTGAAATTAGTAAAATTGCTAATTTACCATATGAAAATAATGAAAAAAGTATGCGGATTATTGCCGATCACTTAAGAACCGCAGTCTTTATTAGTGCTGATTACGCGGGCATTAAACCAAGTAATACCGATCAAGGTTATATTTTAAGACGGTTAATTCGACGGGCTATTAGACATGCGAAAAATTTAAATATTGATCTTAATAGCGATTGGGAAGAAAGAATTGCTCGAATTATTATTAAGCAATATCAAGAATATTATCAAGAACTTAAAGATAACGAAAATGTTGTTTATGAAGTTTTAAAAAATGAAAAAATTAAGTTTAATCGCACCTTAGAAAAGGGCTTGCGCGAATTTGCTAAAGCCACTAAAGATGCCAGTCAAATTGATGCCTTAACAGCCTTTCATTTATATGATACTTATGGTTTTCCAATTGAACTTACTTTGGAAATGGCAAAAGAAAAAAATATGGCAGTTGATGTGGCGGGCTTTGAGGCCAAGTTTAAAGAACATCAAGAATTATCAAGGACGGCTTCAGCGGGTAAGTTTAAAGGTGGCCTAGCGGGCAATGGTGAAATTGAAACTAAATATCATACGGCTACTCATTTACTTAATGCCGCTTTAAAAGTAGTTGTGGGTCCGGATGTTCATCAAAAGGGTAGCAATATCACGAGTGAAAGAATGCGTTTCGATTTCAGTTGTGATCATAAATTAACCCCAGAAGAAATTGAAAAGACCGAAGAACTTGTTAATAACTGGATTAAAGAAGGCCTTGATGTTACCGTTTGCGAAATGCCAAAAACAGAAGCATTAAAAAGTGGGGCGGAATGTATGTTTATTGAAAAGTATCCCGATTTAGTAACAGTTTATAGTATTGGCGATATTTCCAAAGAATTATGCGGAGGACCCCATGTTAAAAATACCAGGGAACTAGGAACATTTAAAATCAAAAAAGAAGAAAGTTCATCCGCGGGAGTTCGGCGAATTAAAGCTGTTTTAGAATAAAAGTATTTACAAAAAGTAAAAAAGTGTGATATATTATAAATGCAATTGCAAAATTGCTTTACAAGAAATGTTCTCGCTTACGGATGGTGCGAGTAATAAATAATTCCGATTGTTGATGTTTCTCGCTTACGGATGGCGCGAGTAATAAATAATTCCGCTTGTAAATTGGAAGATTCTTTTTAAGGAATCTTCTTTTTTTAGGGGGAAAAATGGAAATTAAAACAGGTTATTTATATCACATAAAAGACGAGTTTTTTGATTTGATTAAGGATAAGAATCTCATGGCAAATCATAAAAATGGTGGGAAAAGACCAGCATATTTTGCGTTACGAGAAAATGATATTTTATGGTTTATTCCATTAAGTTCACAAATAGAAAAATATCAAAAAATTATTGAATTAAAAGAAAAGAAATATGGAAGATGTGTAACAATTATAATTAGAAATATTATAGGAAAAAAACATGCGATATTATTGCAAAATGCTTTTCCTACATTGGAAAAATATATTGATCATGTACATATTGTTAATAATTCTTATGCTAAAGTAAGTTATAATTTAGAAAAAGAAATCACCCGTAATTTTAAAATAATGTTGAATCTTAAAAAGCGAGGAATTAACTTATTTTTTACAGACGTCGATAAAATAAAAGAGGAAATAATCGAAAGTATAAAAATATATCATTAATTGGTAAAAAATATATTTATATAACAATAAGCTAAATTATTTTTGATAGTCTAATTATAGGAGTAATTATTCTTTGTTTATTTACATAATTTAACTTTACAGCATTAGAAGAGTAAGAATCAAATTAACGAATTTTATTTTGGGGTTCAACTTTCACTATTTTTAAAGTGTAACCAATAGGACCTAAAATATCTAGCATTGATTTTATAGTTGGGGAACTACTCCCATTTTCAATTCTGGCTATTTTGGTGCGCGAAACTTTGGAATATTTAGAAAACAATTCTTGGGTTAAATTATTTTCTTTCCGAAAACTGATAAACTCCTTAATAAATAATTTATTTAATTCTTCCGCATTATATGTGGTTTCAATATAATTTTCATCGTAGTCCATATTATCACCTGTCAACATTGTATCATATTTGTTACAAGATGTGTAAAGTTCTATTGAAAAATGGGACTTTTTATTTTATAGTGAAAATAGAAAATATGGAGGATTATATGGAAAAAGATAAATTATTAGAATATGAAAAACAAATTCATACTTTAAGTGATGATGATAAAATAAAAAGAGAATTATATTTGCGAAAATTAGCTTTAGGTGAAATTGCGGGACCAAGTACAGGTTACTCATCAATTGATATGCCATGGTTAAAATTTTATCAAGAAGAACAAATAATAGAACCATTACCTAAAAATATGAGTGCATATGATTATTTAAGAATTTTAAATAATAACAATTTGAATTTACCAGCTATTGAATTTTTAGGTAAGCAAATAACATATTTAGAACTTTTTAAAAAAATTAATGATACAGCCAAATCATTACATGCTTTAGGAGTTAAACCCAAAGATATTGTAGTGATTATGTTGCCGGCTTGTCCTGAAGAAGCATTTTTATTATATGCAATTGATCAAATTGGTGCTTGTGCAAACTTTATTTTTCCGGGTACTCCTTTAGATGAGGTTAATAATATCCTAGCCAATTTTAATTCGAATAAATTATTTGTATTTGAAGAAGCATTATTGCAACCAAATGAATTATTAAATCGTGAAGATTTAGATATTGTTACATTATCTTTATCACCTAATCAAAATATTAAAGCAAGCAATGTTTTATCTTGGCAACAATTTGATGAATTAAAACAAGGCGTCGAAATGCCAATATACAAAAGAGACGAAAATGATCCATTGTTTATTGCCAAAACGGGAGGATCAACGGGAAAACCCAAAAATGTTGTTTTATCTGATAAAAGTTTTAACTTACAAGTTCATCAACATTTAAATACTAGTCAAAAATATGATATAGGTGATAGATGGTTAAGATTATGGCCAATATTTTCGGCATCTGCTGCAGTATCTTCAAATCATTTACCTCTTTGTGCAGGAATGTTAATGATTATTGACCCTGTTTTTGAAATTGAAAAAGTACCAGAAAAAGTATTGAAATATAGACCTTCTCATATGCCGTTTATTGCCTCAGGACTGGATATTATTATTAATAGCCCATTAATTGAAAATGAAAGTTTGTCTTTTATGAAATCAATTGGGGTTGGTGGTGAAGGAATAACTCCGGATTTTGAAAAAAGGGCTAATCAATTTTTACAAAAACATAATATTGAAAAATGTGTAAGAATAGGTTATGGTTTAACGGAAAATGGCTCAGGTGCTGCGGCTCGATTTAACGAAGAAACTAATAAATTTGGTAGCACGGGAATACCGCAATTAAATACCTTAATTTCGGTATTTGATCCTGATACTTATGAAGAAATGAAATATGGTGAAGAAGGGGAAATTTGCATTATTTCCGATGCCTTTATGTTAGGTTATTATAATGATATTGAAAACACAAACGTTGTCTTTAAAAAGCATGCTGATGGTCGAGTTTGGTTACATAGTGGTGATATTGGTTACATTGATGAAGAAGGATTCTTATTTATTACTGATAGATTAAAAAGAGTTATTTTGTTGCATTGTGGTAATAAAGTATTTCCTTTAGATTTGGAAAAAATGATTGAGCAAATTGATGGAGTGGAAAAAGCCGTTGTTGTTCCGGAAAATGATGTTGAACATCCAGGTTATTTTGTGCCATGCTGTTTTATTGTCGCTAGTAGAAATTATTCAGAAGACGAATTATTAAAAATAATAAATGAAGATTGCTTAAAACATCTTCCTGATTATATTAGAATTAGTTCCGTTTATTTACGAAATGAATTACCTCGGACTCAAGTTGGTAAAATTGATTTAAAACTTCTTAAAGAAGAAACGATGAAATTAAGCAGAAAAAAATAATGGAGACTAAAGATTAATAGTCTTTTTTTCCTTTAAAAAATGATATATAATATAAGTGAATAAAATAGAAAGGGATGACAAATATGAAAGTTCAAACTGCGCAAATAATATCTTCCACGATAAATGTAGTTTGCATTTTATTTACATTTTTGATAGCCGTTATTTTTTTCCGTAAGAAAAATGTAAATAATGCTGAAACTAGATTATATAGCAGTTTATTAATCGTAAATATAATTGCGGTACTAGTTGAACCAGTATTTTATTATTTACTCCAAAATTATGCTGATACTTTATTATCAAATATTGTCGAAAAAATATATTATTTAACTACCATGATGTGGATGTATTTGATGACGGTTTATACTTTTTCTATTACCCATTTATTTTCCAAAACTAAAATTTCTAAATGGTCATATAATGAAAAAAAATTTGGAATAATTATGACTTTTGTAATTTTTGCTGTTTTATTGGCCTTTTTACCAATTACCAGACAATATCAAGATGGCATGGTCGTTTCATCAAGTGGAGCAGCTCCTGCATCAATGTTTCTTATATGTGCCATACTTCTAATTATTAATTTCATTGTTATTATAATAAAGAGAAAGGAAATAAAATTTAAGAAATTTTCACCAATGTTTTTATTCTTTGTATTAGTATTAATTCAAATGGTTTTATCATCATTTGGTTTTCAATTACTTTTCATAACATTAAATATTACGATAGTGTCTCATTTAATGTATCATACGATTGAAAATCCGGATATAAAAATGATTGAACAATTAAATGTGGCTCGTAATCAGGCCGATAAAGCCAATCATGCTAAAACGGAATTTTTATCCAATATGAGTCATGAAATAAGAACGCCTCTTAATGCGATTGTTGGTTTTAGTAATTTGTTACTTGAAGATGACGAGGTACCAGAAAAATCCAAAGATGAAGTAAGAGATATCGTTATGGCTAGTGATAACTTACTAGAAATTGTCAATGGAATCTTGGATATTTCTAAAATCGAAAGTAATAAAATTGAAATTGTTAATGGAGAGTATAGTTTTAAAAAAGTAATCCAAGAATTAATTACTTTGGCCAAAGGCCGAATTGGAGAAAAGCCCTTAGAGTTTAGAACCAATATTGATGAAACTATTCCCGCGGTATTATGTGGGGATAGTCAAAGAATTAAACAAATATGTGTTAATATTTTAACTAATGCAATTAAATATACCAAGGAAGGTTGGATTGAGTTTAAAGTTTCCCATATAGAAAAAGATGGCATTTGCCGTTTAATAATTTCGGTGGAAGATACCGGTATTGGTATTAAAGAAGCCAATATTAATAAATTATTTAATAAATTTGAACGGCTTGATATGCGCGATAATACCACAATTGAAGGAACGGGATTAGGTTTAGCCATTACGAAAAAACTCGTTGATTTAATGGGCGGTAAAATAATCGTTCAAAGTATTTATGGTAAGGGTTCGAAGTTTACGATTTCTCTAGATCAAAAGATTGTTACGAATCCTACAATTAAAGTTGAAGAAGAAATACCAGAAACCCACGTAGAAACTATCAAAGTGGCAAATCAAAAAGTTTTAATTGTCGATGATAATAAAATTAATTTGAAAGTTGCGGAAAGATTATTAGAAAGTTATGGTATTGAATCCGAAAGTGTGGAAAGTGGCGAAGAGTGCTTAAATAAAATTAAAGGTGGTAGTAGTTATAATTTAATTTTAATGGATGATATGATGCCGAAGATGAGTGGTACGGAGGCCTTTCACGAACTAGAAAAAATCCCGGGCTTTAATATTCCGGTTATTGCCTTAACGGCCAATGCCTTGACCGGGGAAAAAGAAAAGTATTTAGCCGCGGGCTTTAATGATTATTTAGCCAAACCAATTAATAAAGAAGAATTAAATCGAATTATTAATACTTACTTAAATCATGAATAGAAAGGAAGAGATAAAATGAAAGATGTAAATGTATTAATTGATGCTGGAGTAGATGTTAAAAAAAGTTTAGAGTTATTTGGGGATATGGAAACCTATAATTCAACGCTTGAGGTTTTCTTACAAGAAATTGATTCAAAACTTAAAAAAATTCAAGAATATAAGGAAATAGGTGATATGGCTAATTATGCTATTCAAGTTCATTCCTTAAAAAGTGATGCCCGTTATTTTGGTTTTTCTACTCTTGCGGATTTAGCCTATAAACATGAACTTGAAAGTAAAGCCAACAATATGTACTTTGTAACCGAAAACTATGATGCTTTAATGCAAGAAGCCAAAAAGATTGTCAATTTAGTTAAAAAATATATGGGTCGGGAATATGAAGAAGAAGCCGTTAAAACAGAAGTAACAGTTAAAGATAAAGCCATTTTAGTGGTAGATGATTCCACTATCATTAGATCCTTTATTGATAAGATCTTAAAAAATGATTTTGATGTTATTATTGCAAGCGATGGTAAAGAGGCCTTAACGATATTAGATAATGCTGATGAAAGAGCCCGAATTAAAGCTATTTTACTTGATTTAAATATGCCAAATGTTAATGGTTTTGAGGTCTTAGATGTCTTACAACAAAAAGATTTATTCCGTAAATTCCCGGTTTCAATTATCACGGGAGTTGATGATAAAGAATCTATTGCCCGGGCTTTTAAATATCCAATTGTTGATATGCTAACCAAACCATTTAATGAACGCGATGTTAAAGCCACTTTAGAAAAAACGTTAAATAGTAATTTGTAAAAAGATTTAAAAGTGTTGACATACGCTAATAAAAGTAGTAAATTAATTTTAAATTATTTTGAAGAGGTAGTTTATGGGAAAAACACTAAATTGTCAATTCATTAATAATTGGAATTTTATAGAAGATAAAAAATTATCTTTAAATGTTTTATGTACGGCCTTAAAACGGTAAACTTAAAAATGAGTTGCCGTTTTTTTGTATTTAAGGAGGTTGGAAAATGAAATTAATCTTACCCAATTATAAATATCAAAAACAATACGAAGAATTAATTAGTAGTGCTTTAAAAAATAAAGATATTTCGGAAATGGGAAATGCCTACCGCGAAAATGAAAGTTTTCACCATTTATTAAAAAGATTAAAAGATCGAAGAAATGGGAAAAATATTTCTAATAGGGATGTTCCAGCAACAGTATATTTTATAGTAGAACAGGATAGATTAGTTGGAACCATCGATTTAAGACATACTTTAAATGAAGATTATTATTCGCGTTTAGGCCATATTGCCTATTATATTAAAGCAGAAGAGCGCAATAAGGGATACGCTACAAAGGCTTTAAGTTTAGCATTAAAAAAATACCAAAAACATAAAGTTCACAATATTCTCATTACTTGTTTAAAAGATAATGTCGCATCTCGCAAAGTAATTGAAAATAATGGTGGCGTATTAGAAAAAGAATTTAATGATAAAATAACTGGAAAAATAATTCAAAGATTTTGGATAAAAATTATTTTAGAAGAGAAAATAGTGCCTAAAACCATTTGGTTAACGACAAATAGAACATGTAATAATAAATGCGATTGGTGTTATGTTAATTCATTAAAATCTTGCCCAAAAAATATGAGTTTAAGTGAAATATATAATAGTATTGATTATATGAAAAAAAATAATATAAAAAAAGTAATACTAATAGGAGGCGAACCAACTTTATATCCAGAGATTGATAAAGTAATTAAAAAATTATCGATAAATAACATAAAAGTTTCCATGGCTACTAACGGCAGAAAATTTTCAGATTTTAATTTTTCCAAAAAATTAGTTGAAAATGGCCTCACATCATGTAATATTTCAATTAAAGGTGCTGATGAGGAAGAATATATAAAAAATACTCATTCAAAAGGCTTTAAAGAAATGTATAGTAAAATACGTTTAATAAAAAACATTTTTTGGAGGTTTAAATGAAAAGAGATATTTTTATAGGAGGTGCTTGGCCATATGCTAATTACTACTTGCATGTTGGTCATTTAGCTGCACTTTTGCCGGGGGATATTTTAGCTAAATATTATCGCCAAAATGGAGATAATGTAATCTACGTATCTGGTTCTGATTGTCATGGTACACCGATAACTGAGAGAGCTAAAAAAGAAAAAAGAAAACCAGAAGAAATCGCTGGCCATTATCATAAGGAATTTGCCAAGACTTTTGACGCTTTAGGATTTGAATATGATAAATATTCTGCCACTACTGATAGCCATCACAAAAAAATAGTTCAAGAATATTTTTTAAGGCTTTTAAATAATGGCTATATATATGAAAAAGAAGAACCTCAAGATTATTGTGAACACTGTCAAACTTTTTTATCTGATCGTGAAATAGTAGGAACTTGTCCCCATTGTGGTGGTAAAAGTACTGGTGATCAATGTGAAGAATGTCTAGCAACATTAAATAGTAATGAAGTTTTAGATAAACATTGCAAAACTTGTGGGGAAGAGACAACGATGAAAAATAACAAGCATTTATATTTTAAATTACCGGCATTTGAAAAAAATCTGCAAGATTTAATCAATAAAAATAAAAGTACTTGGCGAAAAAATGCTTTGGGTGAAGCCCAAAAATATATTGATATGGGTTTAGTTGATCGCGCTGCTACTAGAGAACTTGACTGGGGGGTTGAAGTCCCTGTCGCTGGTTATGAAGATAAAAGAATCTATGTTTGGATTGAGGCGGTTTTAGGTTACTTGACTGTTGGCCAAGAAGTTGCCGAAGAAAGAGGCATTGATTTTGCTGCTTTTATGAATGATAACAACGAAAAATTAAGAACATATTATGTTCATGGAAAAGATAATATTCCTTTTCATACAACTATTTATCCAGCTTTATTAGAAGGTTTAAAATTATCTTATCGGTTACCTGATTATATTGTTTCTAGTGCCTATGTTAATTTAAATAATGAAAAAATGAGTAAAAGTAAAGGAAATCTAATAACTGCGAACGAATTGTTAGAAATTTTTGATCGAGATACATTAAGATTTTATTTTACTTTTAATGGCCCAGAAACTCGGGATACAAATTGTTCAATCGAAGAAATAATTCAATGCCATAATAAATTTTTAGTGGGAATTTTGGGTAATTTTGTTAATCGAAATTTATCATTTATTATGAAAAAATTTGAGGGCAATATTACCGAAGGCCAAATCGATGAGAAAATCCAAGAATTAACGGCAAAGGAATATAAAGTTATAGGCAATTTCATTGAAAAAGGCGAATTGAAAAATGCTTTAAATAGTCTGATGGAATATGTAAGTATGGGTAACAAGTATTATGATGAACAACAACCATGGCTTCAAGTTAAAAACAATATTAATGATTTTAATAATACGACTTATACTTGTGTCTATATGATAGCAAATATTGCTAACTTAATTGCTCCTTTTATGCCAGATACTTCTAAAAAAATAAAAGAAATACTAAAAACTAATCAAAAATGCTGGTGTGAAGAAAAAATTGTGGGCGATATAAAGCTTAGTGCGGTTCCTTTGTTATTTGAACGAATTGATGATAAAAAAAAAGTTAATGAATTAACAGAAAATAATAGTAAAAAACGATAATAAAGCGGTAAACTTAAATTTAAGTTGCCGTTTTTTTGATATTAAGAAGGTCTGAAAATTAATTTTTATGCTAAAAGATTATGCAGAATACTTGCAAAAGTAAAATAAGATGTTATAATTGTAAATGTCAAAGGTTTTGATTAGGACATGATTATATTTTTCTATTTATTAAAGAGAGATTATGGTTGGTGAGAATAATCATAAATAAAATATAATTACTACCTATGAACTGGACTCGAAAGAGATTCCCGGCCTAGCCGTTATTTAAATTAAGAAAAAAGAAGGATGGTACCGTGTTAAGCACTCCTACATATATTGTAGGGGGCTTTTTTATTGAAGGAGGAAAAAATATGGTAAACATTAAAGAAGACGAAAAATTGAGTGTTTTAAATCATTCCTGTGCACATCTACTTGCCCAAGCAATAAGGCATTTATATCCGGATGCTTTATTTTGGGTTGGTCCGGTGATTGAAGAAGGCTTTTATTATGATATTGATTTAGGAGATACCGTAATTAAAGAAGAAGATTTAGAAAAAATTGAAAAAGAAATGAAAAAAATATCTAAAGATGGCAAAAGAATTGTTCGTCAAGAACTTTCAAGAGAAGAAGCTTTAGATATGTTTAAAAATGACAAATATAAAATTGATTTAATTAATAACATGGCTAAGGATAGTATTATTACTTGTTATACGCAAGGAGATTTTACGGATCTTTGTCGGGGACCTCATGTAGAAAGTGTTAAAGAAATAAAATATTTTAAATTACTTAAAGTATCTGGGGCTTATTGGAAGGGTGATTCCAATAATAAAATGTTGCAAAGAATATATGGTATTTGTTTTGCCACAGAAGAAGATTTGAAAAATCATTTAGCATTTTTAGAAGAAGCCAAAAAAAGAGACCATAAAAAATTAGGTAAAGAATTAGATATTTTCTTAATGAGTGAATATGGACCAGGTTTTCCGTTCTTTTTAAACAATGGGATGATTATTCGCAATGAACTAGAAAATTTTTGGTATCAAGAACATACTAAAGAAGGATATGAATTTATTAAAACCCCAATAATGTTGAATAAAGAATTATGGGAACTTTCAGGCCATTGGTTTAATTATCGGGAAAATATGTATACTAGCGAAATTGATGAAAAAACATTTGCTATAAAGCCCATGAATTGTCCGGGGGGAATGTTAGTTTATAAAAATTCTTTACATTCTTATAAGGATTTACCTTTACGAATTGGGGAATTAGGCCAAGTTCATCGGCATGAAGCCAGTGGGGCTTTAAATGGTTTATTTAGAGTTCGGACTTTTACCCAAGATGATGCCCATATCTTTATGCGGGAAGATCAAATCGAAGAAGAAGTGGTACGATTAATTAATTTTATTGATCGAATATATGCTATCTTTGGTTTAACTTATGATATTGAATTATCAACTAGACCTGAAGAAAAATATATTGGCGATATAAAAATATGGGATAAATCTGAAAAAGCCTTAGAAGATGCCTGCCATAAAGCCGGTCATGATTGTAAAATAAATCCTGGAGATGGGGCTTTTTATGGACCTAAATTAGATTTTCATATTAAAGATTCTTTAGGAAGAGTATGGCAATGTGGTACTATTCAATTAGATATGAACTTACCCGAAAGATTTGATTTAACTTATATTGATAAGGATGGTTCTAAAAAACGGCCAGTTATGCTTCATCGAGTTATCTTTGGATCAATTGAAAGATTTATTGGTATTTTAATTGAACATTATGCCGGCGTGTTTCCTTTATGGTTAGCCCCTGTACAAGTAAATATTATTCCGGTAAGTAATGAACATCATTTGGCATATGCGCAAGAAATCTTAGCTCAATTAAAAGCTAAAAATATTCGGGCCAAGTTAGATGATCGTAATGAAAAATTAGGTTATCGAATTAGAGAATCGCAAACTAAAAAAATTCCTCTTACCATTGTCATTGGGGATAAAGAAATGGAAAGTGGCATATTACCAGTTAGATTATATGGAAATAGTGAGCCAATAAATATTTCTTTAGATGATTTATTTACCAAAATTGCCAAAACGATTCAAAATAAAGATAAGAATATTGAACGGTAAACTTAAAATTAAGTTACCGTTTTTTTATTCATCGAATAGTTAAAAAAATTATAAAATCATTTTATTTATTTTGTAGTATAATGTAGGGAGTGAGGAAAAATGAAGGAAAAAACCAAAATAATTATTTTAAGTATTTTAGTAGCCATTGGGATTGGTTTATTAACCTCAATTGTTTTATTTGATAAAGATTTTAAAGAACTTACGCAAGCAGATAATAAAATTAAGACAACAAATGCGGTGGATGATGAGGCCAATAAAAAGACTTTAGAAACCAAAGAACCAATTATTAAAGTTGATGAAATGGAAAACCAATCTCCAACTAAATCAGAGGAAAATAATAACTCAAATAATTCTAATTCTAATAATAAAAGTGAAGTAAGTCAAAATACGCCTAATAAACCAGCAACTAGCGTGATTCCTAATGAAGCTGAAGATAAAAAGATCGATTTAGTTCCTAGCCCTGATACGGCAAAAGAAAATGTTGACGAAGAAAAGACGACGACTTTTAGTGAACCATCGCAAGAAACTACTTCGGAACCAACATATAGTGCAAATGATATCACCGTAATTAATGAATTGAATACGATTTCAACGAAAACCGAGGCTTTATTAAAAGAAAAAAATAGTTCTAGCGTTTTAACGAAAGCCAAAGGCATTTTTATTTCTTTAGTCGATTTTTGTTTTTATGATGGCGAAATTAAAGGCGTAACTTTTAAAGAATTAACTGATGCCGGTAAAGAAAAAGTGTTGGCTATTGTGAGTACTATTGATAGTAAAATTGAAGCCAAGTTTCCCGGTTATAAGAATAAAATTTCTACTAAATTAAGTGGGGCATTAAATAAAGCTAGCGAAGTAATTAAAAAAGGGGCCCAAAACATCAACAATTTTGCTTATTATAAATTGGGCGAAGAAAATTATAATTTAATGATTGAAGAAAAGGATGAACTAGTAAAATATAGCAAAAATGCCGTGGATATTGTCGGTAATATTGGTTCTAAATTATTTAATAGTGCGAAAGATAAATTAAAAACTTGGTACGAAAAATTTCGGGAAAATAATCGTTAAGCCGAAAACATTTAGTTTTTTGCGGTGAAGTAAAGTAAATGTTGGAAAAAAATGAGAGAAAAATACAAGTTATATAATTAAATTTGTATTTTTTTAATTTCTTTTAGAAAGAAAATAGTCAAGACGATAATTATCTTTTAAAGAGAAAGAAGAATTATCAACAGAATGTTCAATATTATATTTTTGAAGATTATTGTAATGATGATTAGATTGTAGTCTAAATTTAGTAACAAATTTTTGAAGATTGATTTTTTTATAAGTTGAAGTACCAAATTTAAAATTATGATAAATTTGTTCATTGAGAGAAATGTTGTTAGCTTTCATAGTAAGAAGTTGAATAATATTTTCTAAGCCATCATTAGAATAAGCATGAGGTCTAGAAGTGATAAATTTAGCATATTTGTTAGAGATATGCCCTTCCATAGAACAAGGACATTTGTATAAAGGATGATTCTGATTAATAATACCATTAATATTATTTAAAAGATATTTTTGATTTTTAAGGAAGAAATTTTTTTGCTCCGGAAAAAGTTCAATTTGAGATTTAACAAGAATTTTAAATTCATCAATCATATTATTATGAAGATACTCATCAGCAATCTCAGTGATAGGAGATTGTCTTTTAAAGATAGAATTTAAGGCTTTACGATAATGAAATTTATCAAGGACATAAATAGCATTAGGAAAAGCTTCATCATAGCCTTTAATCCAAGTACCACCATCACCAGAAATGAAAATAGTATTAACTTTATCAAGATTATATGTAGAATCAAGATATTTATAAGCTTCATTCCAAAGGAGATTAGTTTTTAAAATAGAAGAAGCAATATAATGGGTATTTTTAAGTTGTTTTTTCTTAACAAAATCTTCAAGATGACCTTCATGAGTAAGAATAACAGGAACAATTTTATTTCTTTTAAAATTAGAATTTTTAAATTGAAGGTTAGCATGAACTTCGTCAGCTTCGATGTAAATAGTAGAAGGAGTCTCTCTTTTTTTAAGAGGTTCTTGGAAGTTATAGTTAATATTTTTAATTTTTTGAGAAATAGTTTGTCTAGAAATAATATAATTAGGGATAGAATTTTTTGCGGCCCAAGAACAACCATTATCTAAAGCGTTATTAATTAAAGTGACTTCAGCAGATAAGGAAAGTTTAGCCCATTTATCAATACCAAGGTAATCTTCTAAATAACTATAATATTGATACTTACCATTAATTTTCTTTTTAGTTTTGTAATAAGTTTTATTAAAGGTAACAATACCTAAGGAAGTGATCAAAGTGCGTTCTCTAGTTTGCTGGACATAGTAAAGCTCCTTTCTTTCTTTAGAATTTTTATACTCTAAATCTAGATATTCTAAAATTTGTTTTAAAACATCTAGATTTAAAGAAATGGTAGAATTAGAAATATTATGTTCTAATTCATGCAGGAATAAATTATTATCTAAAATAGTTGATAAATGGTTAACAAATGAATTAAAAAGTGATAATATATTCATTGAGAAAACAACTCCTTAAAACCTTTGAACTTCGAGTTCGTATCAAGGTCAGTTTATTTATTTTGTTAATTTAATTATATAACTGTTTTAAAATTTTGAGTGTTTTCTCTTTTATTTTAGAAAAAATTTATTTTCCCACATCTAGTTTACTACATCGTTTTTTGCTTTTAAATTTACATTATTTTCTAATCGTGTTATAATGAAGTCAAAATAAGGAGAATAGACGATGGAAGATAATGATTTTTTTGAAGAAAGTTTAGAACCAACAAATGAAATAGTGGAAATTACCGATGAAGATAAAGAACAAACCGTTTATGATATGGAAGCACCAGTTGAAGAAAAACCCACTAAGGGTTCTAAAAATAAAGCGCCGAAGCGGAGTTTAAAAGATAAATGGCGGGATTTAAGTAAGAAGCAAAAAACAATTATTATTTGTGTTAGTGTGGCTCTTATTTTAATAATTGTTGGTGTGCTTTTATACTTTTTAGTGTTTAAAAAAGATAAGGCCGAAGTTAAACATGAACCAGAGGTCATTGTTGAAAAAGAAAATTACCGGTATGAAGATGGTAAATTAATCTTTTTAGATGTCCGGAAAAATGAATTAGGCACTTATGAATGTCAAAATCAAGATGAAGATAAATGCTATGTGGCTTATTATAGTGCCGAAGATGATTTTGATATTGCTAAAAGAGTCAACGAAAGTAATCAAGGCATTGAAGAATTAAGTGATATTTTTGCCAAAAGATATGTCTTTATTTATGATAACCGGACAAATAAAAATGGTAATATTATTCTTTATGATATGGATGAAAATAAAGAATATGGTACCTATAAATTAGTTAAGAAAATTGATGACGAAAATGTTATTGTTAAAAATGAAGAAGATATGTATGGTATTTTAAACTTAGCCAAAGATGCGGAAGAAACCGTTGACTATACTTATGATTATCTTGGCCATTTGCCTGAGGCTGAAGATATAGTCGCCAAAACCGGTAATAGTTCTAAAATCATATCTTTAACCGGAGAAGATGTTAGTAATAAAGTAACTGGGGATATTAAAAACTATGATGAAGATCATATTAGTGTAAGTAACGGTGGTAAATATAGTGTTTATGATTATAATGGGCAAGTAGTTTTAGCCAATGATGCCGATTTTGTGACCTTTAAATCAGGTTATATTTTTACGGTAACGGGTAAAAGATTATATGCTTATGATAGCGATATTAATTTATTGAATTACGAAGCGGTAAAATTAGCGACTACTAATTATGTGACAAAAATAACTTTTGATGATAAATTAAAAGAAGTAAAACGAGAAGAAGCCTTTAGTATTGGTGTTGGGGGTAATACCATTACAATATCCGAAGAAGGAGAGGCCATTAAAGAAATAAATGCTTTAGAAGGTAAACTAAGTGGCGAATATCAAAATATAAGTTATTATGATGGCATTCTTTATATCTTTAAAGATAAAGAAAAGAGTTCCCTTTTAGGCAAATATGCTTGTACAACCAAAAATACGATTACGAAAAATACGACCACTTTGGAAAATTGTACAATTGCCCAAGAAAGTTCTTTACTTAATCGGGCCGGTAATGAAAAGTTAGATGCGAAAGTTGGAATACTTCCAATTTATAATAACCGTTATGCTTTTATTAAAGATGTTGATAATAATAAAAATAATATTATTGTATTACGGGATTTAAAAGAAAGTGATGATAAAAAAGTTAAGGCTACATATCAAGCAGTTGATGCCGGCTACTATAAAAATGATGATAATCTAAGTTTTGTGGATACCGAAAGTACTCTTGTGATGGCTCAAAATACCAGTGGTAATTATGGTATTATCAAAATATCTAAAGATAATGTAAATGGTGTTATTTCTTTTGACAAAAAGCAAAATAACGAGGGTAGTATTCCTAAAGATGTTCTTGGTAAAACTATAGCGATTAAATTGTTAAATAATATGTTTGTAGTGACAAATGAAAATAAAAATTATGTTATTTATAATATAACAGGGGGAAATTATTTAACCTATGCTAGCAATGAAATAGTTGAATATAATAGTAAAAATAATGCTGTTAAAGTAAAAAATGGTTCGTTATATGATATTGTGAGAGATGGTAAAAATATTGTAACGGCTCTAAATTATGCGCGAATGGAAGATAATTATATTATTGGGGTTTCTGGTAAAAACGTTGATGTTTACGAATATAAGGAATCTGCTAAAGGATTATTTGCTACCGCTCATGAGAAAGATGATACACTTGAATTACCTGAAATGAGTGGGGTAGATTATAGTAAAATTAGATACGATGCAACAAATAATGTTTTGGAAACAGATAAAAAATCCTATTCTTTAGCAAAAACAAAAGATCCTAATATTGGTCCAGTAGAAGAAGAAACTGAATAAAAAGGAGGGCTGTGATGAAAGCCAACAAATCGACACTTTATACCATTATTGTTTTATTAGTTATAACTTTGCCTTTGGCGGTATATGGCACAATTTTACATGTGCAATCTGCTCCAACCGAGGAAGAAAAAGAAAATCCTAATCACGAATTTCATTACAAAAATAAATTATATTTTTATAAACAAAATGGGGAATTACAAGCAACTTATAATTGTAGTTCGGAAAGTTGTGGTTATGTTAAAACTAGTATTGATGATGATGAATATGGAATAAATTATTATAAAGACGGCCAAAAAGAAGAATTAGTTTACGATCAAGGAAATTATGTTTTAATAGAAGATGGACTTAAAATTATGCTCTTTGATAAAAATTTAGCCAAAGAAATAGTTGTTTACGATAAAATTAAGGATTATCATACCGATTTGGCAAATAATTTATTAATTGTCAAAAGTGAAGATAAATGGGGAGTATTAGCAATTGATACTTTGCAAAATATAATTCCTTATAATTACGATTTTATTGGTTTAGCCAATAAAGTTACCGATGATGTCTTACAAACTAATCGTTTTATAGTTTTTGAAAAAACAAGGTGGTATCTTTTTGATGAAAATGGCGAATCTTTAACGCAAGGAATTACTGAACCAATAGTTGATTACAATGATAAATATCTTATAACGGCCCAAAAGGAAATATATGATTATAGTAGTAATCAAATAACTCCTAATATTAATTATGATGCTGTTTATATTGTCGATAATTATGTCATTTTAATGAATAATAATTTGCTATTAGTTTTTAATGATTTAAATGAACCATATATAGGCCGTGGGACGGTTGGAACTTATAATAATATCACTTTTAAAGTTAATGAAAATGTCTTAGAAGTTTATACGGATGGTTCACAAGGAACAACTATTGATTTAAATATTTAAATTTGATAAAATAAAACAAGTTACGAAGAAATTTGAGGAGTAAAATAATTCAATTTGCCAGAGATTTAGTGGTTGGTGGAAACTAAAATTTGGATTATTTGAAGGTTGCAAAGGGAGTAACAAGCAGAGGTGCTTTAAAACAGAATTAAGTAAAATAAAGGATGGTACCGGACATATTTGTCCTCCTTGGGAACCATTCTTTTTTTATTCGGAGGGAATTATGGAGGAAGCTTTTTTAACTTTTGAAAATTATGTTAAAAACTTTGATCAAACTAATCATTATATTAAATTAAAAATTGATCATACTTTTCGTGTCGTGGAATTAGCTAATAAAATGGCTTTGAAATTACATTTAAATGAGGCAGATTCAAAATTAATTAAGTTGATTGCTTTACTGCATGATATTGGTCGATTTAAACAAATTGAGGAAAAAAATAGTTTTGTGGATACTACTTTTGATCATGCTGCCTATGGTGTAAAATATCTATTTTTAGAAGACCATATTAAAGATTATCCTGTTTTAAAGAAAGACTATGATCTGGTTAAAGAGGCGATTTTTTATCATAATAAATATGCGTTAGATATTCCCCAGTTTTCGAAAAGAAAACGGTTATTTGTTGACTTAATTAGGGACATTGATAAAATTGATATTTTATATACTAATTATTTGGAAATGCCTTTAGCCTTTGTTAAAGATGATGTTCCCCAAGATTATTATTCGGCTTTTTATAGTCATCAATCAGTTAAAAATGATGGGTATCCTAATGCTTCAAAATCATTCGTTTTAACTTGTGGTTATATTTATGATTTTAATTTTCGCGAAAGTTTGGAATTATTGCAAGAATTAGGTTATTTAGATTTGTATTTTGCTAAAGTCCAAGTGGATGCGGATAGCGAAAAAGAGTTTAGCAAAATTAAAAAGGCCGTTTATACGAAATTAAAGGAGGATTTATGTTAGATAAAAAATATGATCATTTAAATACCGAGAAGGATCGTTATGCTAAATGGTTAGAGCACGGTTATTTTGAATGTGGGCATAAAAAGGGTAAACCTTTTACGATTGTGATTCCGCCCCCTAATGTTACAGGTAAACTTCATTTAGGTCATGCCTGGGATGTCGCCATTCAAGATGCTTTAATCCGCTTTAAGAGAATGCAAGGTTACGATACGCTTTGGTTGCCGGGAATGGATCATGCGGCGATTGCTACCGAAGTAAAAGTGGTGGAAAAATTAAAAGCGGCCGGCATAAATAAACATGATTTAGGCCGCGAAGGATTTTTGAAAGAAGCTTGGAAATGGAAAGAAGAATACGCGGCTAATATCCGAGAACAATGGTCTAAACTGGGTCTTAGTCTAGATTACCGGAGGGAACGGTTTACCCTTGATGAAGGCATGGAAAAAGCCGTCCAAAAAGTTTTTATTGATTTATATAATGAAGGTTTAATTTATCGAGGCGAAAGAATTATTAACTGGGATCCGGTAAGTAAAACGGCGCTTTCTACCGAAGAAGTAATTTATAAAGATGTTAAAGGGGCTTTTTACCATATTAAATATCCGATTGTCGGTACCGATGAATATTTGGATGTGGCAACAACGCGACCTGAAACAATGTTTGGCGATACGGCCGTGGCTGTTAATCCGAAAGATGAAAGATATCAAAAATATGTGGGTAAAAATGTGCTTTTACCTATCGTCAATAAAGAAATTCCGATTATTGCCGATATTCATGCGGATCCGGAAAAGGGTACAGGTTGTGTTAAAATAACACCGGCTCATGATCCGAATGACTTTGAAGTTGGTCAAAGACATAATTTGGCTAAAATAATTGTCCTTAATGAAGATGGGACAATGAACGAAAATGCGGCTCCTTATACGGGAATGGATCGTTTTGCTTGTCGCGAAAAATTGGTCGCGGATTTAAAGACTCAAGGTTATTTACTAGATATCGAACCTATTGTCCATAGTGTTGGCCATTCTGAAAGAACGGGTGTTATGATTGAACCATATTTATCAAAACAATGGTTTGTCAAAATGCGTCCTTTAGCGGATAAAGTTTTAGCTAATCAAAAAGATAAAAAAACCAAAGTTAATTTTGTCCCTAGTCGTTACGAAAAAATTATGAATCACTGGATGGAAATTACTTACGACTGGTGTATTTCCCGGCAATTATGGTGGGGTCATCGGATTCCGGTTTGGTATCGCGGGGCAGAAACCTATGTGGGAATTGAGAAACCCGCTGGGGAAGGTTGGCATCAAGATGAAGATGTTTTAGATACTTGGTTTTCTTCCGCTTTATGGCCTTTTGCAACCTTAGGTTGGCCGGAACAAACGGCAGATATGGCCAAATATTTTCCCACCTCGGTTTTAGTTACCGGCTACGATATTATTCCTTTTTGGGTTAACCGCATGACTTTTCAAAGTTTGCATTTCACGGGGCAAAGACCTTTTGAATATTGTTTGATTCATGGCTTAATTCGCGATAAAGAAGGCCGCAAGTTCAGCAAAAGTTTAGGCAATGGGGTCGATCCCATGGATGTTATCGAAAAATATGGGGCCGATGCGTTAAGATATTATTTAACAACCTCCACGGCATTAGGTACCGATATTCGGTATGATGAAGAAAAAGTGGCGGCCACTTGGAACTTTATTAATAAGATTTGGAATGCCAGTCGGTTTGTTTTAATGAACTTAGATAATGATGCCACAAGCAATGAACTAACAGATATGGATAAATGGATTTTAACCAAATACGAAGCGACAGTTAAAAATGTTACCAAGTTTATGGAACGGTTTGAATTACAAAATGTTGGAGCAAATCTTTATCAATTTATTTGGGAAGATTTTTGTGATTCCTATATCGAAATGGCTAAGTTTAATTTAAATAATGCTGCGACTTTGGCCACTTTAAAAGAGGTTTTAATAGGGATATTAAAAATGCTGCATCCGTTTATGCCTTATGTGACCGATACAATTTATGAAGAGCTAGGCGAAGAAGAAAGCATTATGATTAGTGCTTATCCTGTATATGAAAAAAGTAAAGTTGATCTTGAAACGACGCGTAAAATAGATAATGTTTTAGAGTTTGTGACCAAGGTCCGAAACTTAAAACAAGAAAATCAAATGGGTAAAAATTACCAAATTAAATTAGAGGTGCCTTATCATCAAGATTTGATTGTTAAACTTTTAAAATGCCAAGATGAATTAAAAGATGAAGTTGTAGCCAACTATCAAGTTGAGGTCAAAGACATGCATGCTTTAATTAGTTTTGCCAAACCGGAAACAGATGAAGAAAAAGCGAAAAAAGCCAAATTAATTGAAGAATTAAAGGCTAGTATAAAAAAACGCGAAAATCTTTTAAATAATCCGAATTTTGTGGCTAAAGCGCCAGCAAGTTTAGTAGCCAGTGAAAAAGAAAAATTGGCCGAAGAACAAAAAAAATTGCAATTATATCTTTTTGAGTTTAGGTAAAAAAATAGTTGACAAGAAAAAAGATGAAAATGTGGAAAACTTTTTCATCTTTTTATATCC
>CANRAJ010000007.1 GCA_947628545.1 uncultured Bacilli bacterium
AATACTGCTATTCCTATAGAAATTAAGTATAGCCATGGTTCAACATAAGAATCACTTAATATTATTAAAATAATCATGGCACAAGCTATGGCTAATATTTCAATCCACAATTGTAATATTGGTTTATTTTCATCATAAATAGATCCACTCATCCCTGAGACTCTAAAATTATCTTTAACATAATTATAAACGCTCGTGGCCGTATCTGAATGGTCGTAATCATCCACATTTAGAACATATAAAGTGTATTTATCTTTATTATATTCTTCTGTATTTTCATAATCAACAGAACTTACACCATCAATATTTTGCAATTTTTTTAAAGTATCTTCCTTTTCACTATCTGACAAACCTTTAAACATAACATTAAGTACCGAAGAATCTTGTTCAGCAAATTCTTCATCCATAATATCCTTACCAATTTTAGTTTCACTTGTTTTAGGAAGATATTTCATAATATCATCATTTATATTTACCTTAGTAGACAAATATAAACTAAATATTGCTGCTATTATAAAAATTGCTAAAAAGACATATCGGCCTTTTACAATGAAATCAGTTATTTTTCGCATTTTTTCCCTCCAGAAATAATAATATAGCATTATTTTATTATAAAAGTATTATAAATTTATTAAAAATTATTAAATGATATTATTATGGCATTTCACTATATTATATTATTTAATAAAATCTATGTAACTTTATAATTTCTTATTTTTTGTAATATTTTCTCCTTTTTTTAAACCAATTAATTTAGGTATGGTTTCAATAGTTATAGTTTTAATAGTTATCATTTTATCTGCTAGTGTAACAACCCATCCTTCTATATAAGGGTGGAACAATTGTTAAAAGTAATTTTTTATCAATAGTATTAGGAAAATAAATTTGATAATTTTCGGATGCTTCTTTTGCATGAACAAAACCATGCATTCTAAAAATGCTTTTTTGACGCCTTAAACACTCAGGATACTTTTTATCTGATTCTTCATTATATTGCCATGCTTTAGGATAAAAATCATGAAATAAACCAGCTACAGAACATATTCTTTCATTAGCATGTAATTTTCTTGCCATCATAAAATTTTTGAAAGAAAAAAGTACACAATGATGATATAACGAATCATCATGATGTATATATAGTTTTCTTTTATTGATCTTACCACTTATATTTCACTTTTTTATTATTTCGATTTTTTGATATTTTAAAGTAAGAAATGTAACTCTGTTCCCACAATGTGGACACTTTGCATGTTTAATTCCTTTTTTAGATGGTAATGGTAATTTCAAAGTAGTTTTACATTTATGACATTTTTTATAAATATGATCTTTATCTTGAATATTTCTCTTAATATTCAAAAATTGCCTTGATATTGCCTTTTTCAATTTTAAGAATTTTTGATTTTCGTTGCTTCTTTTGTATATTTTCTTTGACATAGGTCTATAAAGAATTGATATAACTAATAATAGTTGTACAATCGATAAAACTTTGCTTTTAAAAAATATGCCTATGAATAATGTTATGATGTACAATATAAATTCAAACTTATATAATTCATCTGGTCCATATCTTCCATACATAAACTTTCTGATTTTATCTTCCATAACTCTCACCAATTTTTTTAAGTGAATTAATTTTATCAATTGACTTTAAAACTGAAAATGATATATCATCTTTGGATTTGGATTCTTGCTCTTTATTTTCTAAATATAACTCATTCATTGAAAGGTCTAATTCCCAAACTTTTTTTGCAGCATCTTGCCATTTTTCACTATAATCTAAACTTTGATTTTTAGACTTATAATTTAATTTATGTTCATTTGTTGCCCAAAAATCCATAGCAGTTGTTCGCACTTGAATTTCACAATATATATCTTTGGTATTACCACTTATAGAAATAGGCATTGATATAATTAAATGATACCCTCTATAACCACTAACTTTAGGACTCTTTATATAATCTTTTTCTTCGATAATTTTTATGTTTTTATTATCCTTGATTTTTGAAATAATTTCATATATGTTATCAACAAAGTCAACAATTATTCTAGCTCCAACTATATCTGTTAATTGTTCTATATTTTCTTTTGAAATGGATTTATTTTTTCTTTTTAATTTACCAACAATGCTTTCAAATGTTTTTATTCTTGTTTTTATATGATTTATAGGATTATAATTTTCAATTACTTCAAATTCTCT
Source organism: uncultured Bacilli bacterium (assembly GCA_947628545.1). Lineage (GTDB taxonomy): Bacteria > Bacillota_I > Bacilli_A > RF39 > UBA660 > Onthocola_B. The sequence continues at coordinate 2,198 of CANRAJ010000007.1, forward strand.
ATAAATAGTAGTTATATATGTATCCAATTGTTTTCGAGCGGCTTCATAATACAATACATTTTTTTCAAATTCTTTTATCTGATTTTTCATTTTATTAGTCATCTCTTCTCCCAAACAGTAAAATTAATCTTAAAATTTCAAGTAATGTTGATGCTATACTAGCAACATAAGTAAGTGCTGCGGCAATAAGCACATTTTTACCTTGTTTTAATTCCGAACTTTTAAAAAAGTGAGAATAATCCAACTCTTTTAAAGCTCTTTTACTAGCATCAATTTCAACTGGTAATGTAATAATTTGAAATAATAAGATAATGAGTTCTAATCCAATCCCTATCCAAATTAAATTAAGAGAACTAAATATCATTCCTAAAACAATTGCTATATATCCGGCATAAGAAGAAAAATTAACAAAAGGAATAAGGGCTGCTCTTATTCGCATAAAAACATAGCCAACTTTATCTTGGATGGCATGGCCACATTCATGACAAGCAACACTTACACTAGAAATAGAGGTTCCTCGATAATTATTAGTTGATAATCGCACCTCTTTTTTTCTTGGATCATAATGATCGGTTAAATATCCACCTATTTCAACTACTTTTACATCATTTAAAGAATTTTTATTTAATATCTCTCTTGCTGCTTCAGCTCCAGTTATATTTCTTTCATTTTTATAGCCATTGTATTTTTTATATGTAGTTGTAACAAATATCTGAGCTATTGTTGACAAGAAAAATGCAAGTAATGTTAAACCATAAGATATAAAATAATAATCCATGTTATCTCCTTCCTAACTAAGTAATTTAATATAATTCTTTATTTCTTTTTCATTTAGTACCTTTCCTTGACTTACAACTTTCTCAGCTATAACTAACGCTGGAGAATTAGTAACATTATATTTATTCAAAGATTTTTCATCTTCTAATAATGTTATATCTATTTTTCCTTCAATATTAGATGATGCCCTTTCTATATTTTCATTAATTTCATTCTATTACTAGAATTTTTGCCAATAATTTTTATTTCCATTTTCTTTCACCTCATAATGATTGTATAAAATTATATTTATTATTTTCTTATGAATTTATTAAGAATTATTAAAATAAATCTTTTTTATAAAAAACAACTGGTAAACCAGTTATTTCTATTATTATCAATTTTTGGCCTTATTTTTTTCATTTTTATATTTAGGTATTAAAAATTCTAATGTCAAACCATGATCGTTATATGCTTTTAATGTTCCACCATGCATTTCAATAAATTCTTTGCAAATAGATAACCCTAATCCAGATATTTTTCTTGAATTGTCAGTAGTAAATAATGGATCAAATATTTTATCTATTATTTTTTCACTTACACCTGGTCCATTATCTTTAACAATAAATTTTATATATTCTTCATAAGACGAAATATTAATTAATATTTTTCCACCATTTTTTAAATACCTTGCACTATTAGAAATCATATTAGAAAAAATTCTTTTTATTTTTAATGTATCAACATTAAGGTATTCTTCAGGTATATTGGTAGTTACTGTAAATGTAATGTTATTGTTATCTAATTCGATTTTATAATCATTATTTAATTCATTTACTATATCCTTAACTTGTACTAAAGTAGGTTTTAATTCAATTTTTTCCTGATTTAATAAGTAATCATCAAAAGTTGCTAATATATCTTTAATATTTATGGCTTTTTCATTTATCTTTTCGTTATATTTTTTAGATTCTTCACTTAAACTTTGATCTTTTAGTAAATTAGAATAGCCAATAATAGATGTAAGTGGAGTTTTAATATCATGAGAAATACTTGCAATAATTCTTGTTTGCTCAGCTTTTTCCTCATCTAATCTATCAGTCAAATCAGCAAATTCATTTGCAATCAAATCAAATTCTGTATTTAAAGGCCTTTTTTTCGGTTTTTTGCCAAATTTATAATTTCTAATATCATCTATTAATGTATTAATTGGTTTTAAAACAATTTGTCTGGTATATATAAATGTTATAAAAAGAATGATAGTTACTACTATTATTTGAATAAAGACTAATTCCAGTATTGCTCTTGATATATTACTATGGTTATCAAAATATATTTTTATTAAGTAAGTATCATCCGTTGTTTCTACCATTTTTGTTATTAAAGGTGCATCAATTTTTATTTTATTATCGGTTAAAGTCATTCCAGAGGTATCTTCGATATTTATAATTAAATTATGTTTTTTGGCAGCCATATTTATATCTATTAACATATCCTCATAAGAATCATACTTTTCTTCTATTTCATTATTAAATATTTCCGATTTTAAAGTTTCAATTTTAGGAATTATAGGGTTGATTCTAAATATAAGCCACAATACTAATGTTATAATATTAGCAACACTACCAATAATAACTGCGCATATAAATCTTTTTTCTAGTCGCCTATTCTTCATTATTTTTCCTCAAAAATTTATAACCATATCCCCATACTGTTATAATGTATTTATCATTATCTTTCAGTTTATCTCGCAGACTTTTAATATTAACTGCTACCGTACCGACATCACCATATTCACTGCCCCATACTGCTTCGAAAATTTGCTCTTTAGAAAGGGCTATTCCAGCGTTTTCCATAAAATATTTTAAAAGTTCAAACTCTCTTGTGGTGAGATCTAATTTTACACCATTTTGTTTAACTTCAAAACTTTCTTTATCTAAAGTTAAATCACCAATAACTATTATTTTTTCATTATTACTTTGTTTTGAACGATCTTTAAGTCGTAAATGTGACTTAATTTTTAACACTAATTCTGTATTATCAAATGGCTTAGTAATATAATCATCTCCACCTATTTCATATCCTAACATTTTATCTAAAAGTTCAGTTTTTGCCGTTAAAAATATAATAGGGATATTTACATCATCTCTAATTTTAGCACATAACTCTGTTCCAGACATTTCAGGCATCATTATATCTAACAAAATCAAATCAAAATGTTCATTTTTGATTAGTTCTGGAACTTCAAGAGGATTATTAACAATTTTGGAATCAATATCTTCTTTTTTTAATATTAATGCTATAAGTTCTGATATATCAGTATTATCATCAACTATTAAAACTTTTTTCAAATTATCGCCTTCTTTAATATAATTATTATACCACTTATTATTGACTATCTAAATATTACTATTTTCAATTTTTAATTCTATTATTTTCAATTTTTAATTCTATATTTTATTCATTTTATAATTATAGATAAAAGAACTATGATTAAACTTTTTATTGTTGTAATGTAATCTTTTTACTTTTCCATTTTCTATCTTCATCTTCTTATACTAACCCTTTTACTTTGATTATGTAAGGCCAAAAGAAGCGCTGGTGGTATTTCTTCTCGTTTAGATTCTTCACTTTCTTCTCGTTTAGTAATTTCCAGTAACGAACCTAAATCTTCCTTTTTTACATCAGATACTATTTTATTCGCCAATATTTTTTCTCCCGTTTCTTTATCATAAACACAACCATAAGCCATATCAATATATAATCCATTTTTATCACGAATTAGGGTATGATAATAATTTCCAGCAAAATATGATGGTAATAAACAAGTAACTAAATTGGCATCATCAAGATATTTTATAAGTTCCCAAGAAGCATGATGGCAATAACTTTGAACCCTATAATTTTTTAAAATATCCATCGCATCTACATTATTTTTTAAATAATGATATGTGGAATAAAATGAATATTCTCCAAATTTACTACTGGATATATTAAACTTACCATTTGAAACTGTTATATTATCAATGTATGGTGATAAAAGAAAATAATCTTTAATCTTTTTATCTATAGATGAATCTGATGTGCTACCAATAGTTCTCATGGCTAAAAATATATCATCATCCATTGAAAATCCAGCTTGATTTAACATTTCATAAAATAATGAAATATACTCTGGATGTTTTGTTAATACATAGTCTCTTAATTGATAGTATAACTCTACATACGGATAATCACCTTGATAATTTCTTATCACATCTAATTTAATTATTCCTGTTTTTATTCCAAAAAGTTCAATAATTTTTTTGAATTTTTGGTTATTGATATTGACATACTTTCCTTCATATTCCACATACATTTCGTAATAATCCATAAATTAATCACCTCGTATGGTATATGATTTTATCATTATATTCTGTGCCTTTCCTACCTTCCGTACATTTAATGCTTTTAAAGCATCTTTATCCAAATCAAAATCTACTAACTCTCCTCTACTTAGTGTTTTATATCCTTTTTGCCTAATAGCCGAATAATGAACAAATATATCTTTTTCACATTCTTTGGCTTTTATAAAACCATATCCTAATTTATCGCTAAACTTTATTACTTTACCTCTCATTTATAAAGACCTCCATATATCTACATTATAGAAAGAAAAAAATTAAATAATTATTATTAAATTATTAAAAATTATTTATAATTGCCTTGACTTTTTAAAATATTCATTTATTTTTTCAAGTTCTATTATTCCAACTTTACTAGACAAAAGTTCTTTTGGATAAACCCGCCAATCACCATATTTTTCTAATATTAATTTACACATTTTATTAATTAATTCTTGTTTTGTTTTTTCATCTATATTCCAAGAAAAAATTTCAGTTACTCTATATAATGAATATGCTATTTGAATAAATTTTATATAATATTCATATTTTTCATATTTATTTGCTTCCCTTAATTCTTTTTCTAAAAAATCATTAACTTCAAAAATATCAAATAAATGAATATTAAATTGATTATTTTGGGAAGAAACACCTTCATTTGCTCTACGACGATAAAAATAATCAGCATCATTAAATCTTAATATTTTATTAGCTTTAAACATTTTAGCATAAGTAAAGGCAATATCTTCCCACATTCTTTCTTCGATAAATGGGGCATTTTTAATCATATCACGTCTAAATAATTTATTACATACAGATGGAGATTCATCTAATATTGCCCTAGGATTATCACCAACATTAAAAACATTGCCCTTTGTTTGAGATATTCCACTAAAATTATTTCTTAAATAATCATTATTTTTAGCAAATACTAAACCAGTCGTTACAATTTCAGGATCATCATTCTTTTTAGCCATCTCATACATTTTGGCATACATATTAAAACTTACATAATCATCACTATCTAAAAAGCCAATATATTCTCCGGTTGCTAGTTTAATTCCTTTATTTCTAGTAGCTCCTTGTCCTAAATTTTTAGGATTAGTATAAACTTTAATTTTATTTGGATGTTTCTTTTCATAATCTTTCAATATTTCTAAACTTTTATCACTAGAAGCATCATCAATTGCAATTATTTCCATTTCTTTTAGTGTTTGATTAACTAAAGAATCTAAACAATCCTTTAAATATTTTTCTGAATTATATACCGGAACAATAATACTTACTTTCATATTAAAATAACCTCTCTCCTATAAAAAATTTTTAAATTATAATAATTAAGTATAAAACCAAATTATTATAAATTAATGATTAAATTATTAAAAAGTATTAAAAAATAATGAAATAAACTGCTCATATTTTTATATTTCAAATAATTATTATAATATTAGAAATAATCAAAAATAATTTTAATAATTAACTTATTTGTCCTGCGGATTTAAAATTAAATAATTATTTAAACTAATGGCAACAGTTGCTATAAATCTCATAATTAAAAAGGGAACATTGTGTTTCATATTTACTACCTATTTCCCCTTTGCAAGGGGTTAAGTTATCTTTTTTGACAATTGTTTGAACAATAAAAAAATAACTTTTATTAAAAAGCTATTTTTTATTTACTTTTTTTGACCTTGGGCTTTGATTGTTCTTTTTTAGTTTTTGGGGCACGGAAGCATGGGGTAATAACAAACTCGTCAACATAGAGCATAATTAAAGACCAGGATAAACTAAATAAAATATTAAAGATAATGCTGGGAACATAACTCATTTCAGGATATAAATAAGCAAGAAGATATACAAAAGCAATATGACAAGCATAATAATATAAAGATAAACGACCTAAAGTATTTAAAGTTAAACTATCGTTATATAAGGCCGAAATATAATCCTTATTAACTAATAAAATGACCGTGAAAATAAATAAGACTATACCATAAGTAGCATTAGTCCAAGGTGTCCCATGAACTAAAAAGTAAAGAATAAACATGGCAATGACAATATGTAAGACGCTAAAAGTCATTGTTAAGTTTTCGGTAAACTTTTTCTTTTGAAAATAATCAACTAAGTAATACATAAGCATTCCTACCATCATAGTGGCAATTAAGCGAACTAAATTATTTGAAATATTTAAAAAGCCAATATTTATGCCACTGGCATTAAAGCCCAAACTACCATAAACAAAGATAATAAATAAAACGGCAATAAAAGTAAATAAATCTTCGTTTTTACTAACTAGATAATATAAAATAAAGCTAGCAATAAATAAAGCCGAAATATACCAAAGCGGCTCGTTCCATAAAACTAAAGAGTTTCCGCCCAGTTGAGATAGACCCAAGAATTCCCAAAGGGAGTTCATAAAATTAGTAAAAGCCGTATTTAAGGATACATTATTTATAACATTGCGGACAATAAAACTTAAACCAACGCCACCCAGTAAAGCCGGATATAAACTAGCAATTCGTCCTTTAGTATAATTCCATGCTTGAACTGAGGCCTTTTTCTCTTTATCCTTACTTTGTTGATAATGGCGCATTAGAAAATAGCCCGATAAAAGCATAAAGAAAACTAAAAAGCTATTGCCCGTGAATAATAATTTAACATCTTTTTGGGCCCAAACGACATTGTTTAAAGAGCCAATTGCCATCGCCACAATAAAGATAAAACGCCATAATTCTACTGCTGAATTTCTTTTATCATTATGCATTTTGGCCTCCTAATTAAATATTACCTAAATCATATTTATTCATTATTTCCATTAATTTCGCATAAAGGTTCAATTGTTCTTCTTCACTTAATTGATCAAGTTTTTTAGCATTGTTAACATTTATTTTTTCAACTAAATTATTGTCGGCTAAAATATTAACATTTAAATCAGCTTTTAGATTTACCCCAAAAGAAGCAAGTTCTAAAGTACCTTTTACCGTGGCTTCATGATTATTATTTTGGGTAACTACCCCATCATAACTTAGATTTATAGATTCGGCATCACTAATCGACATAGCAACTTTCGTAGAATCTTTGCCATTAGACCCAGTTTCAAACTTAATACTAACATCTTCCACATTAACATCTAAAGTAATGTAGCCATCTTTCGTTAACGCCATACTTAATACTAAAGTATCATTTTCGTATGCTTCTAATTTTAAAGTATCATCAGTCCAAACATGTAATTTCATATCGTCTTTGGCTAAAACATATTTTTCCCCATCAGGTTTTGCTTCGATCTTTTCATTATTATTCACTAAAGCAAACTTAGTTACCTCATTATTATAGGCCTTAACGGTAACAATTAATTTTCCCGTAGGATAAAAATCATAATCACCATCAAAAGAACCCAAAACTTTATTCATTGTTTTGTCTTCTTTAATTAATTCAGCTAATTTTTTATTCGCATTTTTAGCCGTTATTTTATCAAGTTCCACAACATATTCTTTTTCCGTTAAACCTTTTAAATTAGTTTCCAACTTGGCTTCCTTTAAGCCCGTGAAATAATATTCAATTAAGTGCGTTACAATATATTTAACATCTTCCGGTTTAACATCCGGTATTTCGTCTAAAACCGCAGTTTGTTCTTCATTTAATATTTCTCCTAAATCGATAACTGAGTTTAAAACATCGTCAATATCCGCATATAAATTATGATCTTGATAATATAAATTACCACTTATTAAACTTTTTTGATTTTCTTCTAAACCTAATTTTAGATTTACGACATCTTGTCTAGCATTAACTTTTAAATCATAAACTAAATTACCTAAATTGGTATCGTTATTTTTTAAATCAATATTGCCAGCAAGTTGTAAATCCTTATTTTCAGCATCAAGTCCTTGACCAAAATTAACTTTTTCCACTCTTTTTACCAGTTTATTACTTAAATTATCAATATACATTTCCGTATTTAAATAAAAGTAATAATACCCAAAATAGCCCCCACAGGCAATTAATATTAAGATAATAGTTACTAAACCAATAACTAATCCTTTATGACTTTTCTTTTCGACAAAAGATTCGTCATTTGTGGGTTTTACCCCTAATTCATTTTGTTCTTCCATATTTTGTTCTTCCATCACTAACACTCCCTTACTTTTCTACCTTAATCTTACCATAATTAAAGGTTAAAAAAAATACTAAATTTTAAGCTTTAGTATTTTTTGTGGCCTTTTTAGTTGTTTTTTTCGTCGTTGGCTTTTTCGCAGCACTTGTTTTTTTAGCCGCGGTTTTTTTAGGTGCCGCTTTTTTCGTTTCTTTAGCGGGCTTTTCTTGGGCTTCAATTGTTTTTATTTCGGCTTTGGTTTCTTCCTTCGGCATTTCTTCTTTAAAATCAACGGCTGCATTTAAATTAATAACTTTGGATCCCACGAGCATATCATGTAAGCCCCGACCATCTTGTCTTAAAATCACCATTACAAAGATAACAGATTCAACAAGACCTTCAATCATGCTGATTACATAACTATAGGTATGAAACATCTTGGCACTCATTAAATAAACGCCAACTACCAACATTAACCGAAAGACAATGTTATTTAAAATAACAGATCGTAGAATGGTCCAACCCCAACCAAGTTTTTCGTTTTCTTTATTAACTAATCTTAGTTTAAATAATCTTTTGCCTAAAGTTTGGCCATCCATAAATGCTTGATAGAAACCAAAATATAGAATTAAACTAGCAATAGTAACACCCGTTGTTACTACATTATATTTCTCTAAATTATAACTATAAGTAATCGCTTGTTTTTCATAATCTTCTTTACTTATTTTTTCATCTTGATAATCTGTAACCAAATCGTAATAGGCCTCATATTCCGCATTATATTTTTCAAAATAAGGATTTATCGTATCATTATTCGTCAGCAAAGTCACAATTAAAGTGACTAAAAGAATATCAATAATATAAGCAAAAACTCTTTTAATACTTGTATCCATTAATTATTATCTCCTTTACCAAAAATTGAAAGTATATGTATAAAGATATTAATAAAATCTAAATATAAATCTAATGCCCCATAGATGGCTAAATTATCTTCAGGTAAGCCACTTTCCTTTAACATCTTTAATTTTTGGACATCGAAGGCCGTAATTCCCACGAATAGTAATACACAAATAATGGATGCCACCATATCAACCGTATTACTACCAATAAAGATATTAATTAGGAAAACAATGATTAGAACAAATAAGCCCATAAATAAATAGGGTGCGGCTTTGCCTAAATCAATCTTCGTGGTATAACCAATAAGGGCTAAAAGTCCAAACATTGCTGCCGTAACTAAAAAGATATATAAAATACTTGTTAGTTCATAGTAAATAAAGATGGAAGAAAAAGTTAAACCACTGATAACCGAATAGAGTAAAAAGGAACATTTAGCCGTCGTGGCTTTCATTTTCATTACCCGCATAGATAGGAAAATTACTAATGCAATTTCGATAATGGCAAAGATAATGTACCATGCTCCTCGATAAATATTTTCATACATAACCTCGTTAGTACTAACAAATAGCCCAGTTCCAAAGGTTACTAAAAGGCCAATGGCCATCCAAGCAAATACTTTACTCATTAATTTGTTATTCATATAAACCTCCTTTATTAATTATATTATATCACAGCTCTTTTTAACTTAAACATTAAATCGAAAATAGCAAATATCGCCATCTTGCAAAACATAATCTTTGCCTTCAATTCGTAATTTCCCAGCTTCTTTTACTTTCTTTTCGTCTTTTAATTCCACTAAATCGGCATAACTCATAACCTCGGCTTTAATAAAGCCCCGTTCAAAATCTTTATGAATTATCCCCGCGCATTTTGGGGCTTTCATTCCTTTTTTAAAAGTCCAAGCCCGACATTCGTCAGCACCCGCGGTAAAGAAAGTGGCTAAGCCCAATAAATCGTAGGTCGCAAAAATTAATTTATCTAAGCCACTATTGGCAATGCCAATCGATTTTAAAAATTCATCCCGTTCACTGGCCTCAACACTCGATAATTCTTCCTCCAATTTGGCACACATCACTATAACCTCGTTACCTTCTTTAGCCGCATAAGTTTTAACTTGTTCGGAGTAAGCATTATCGCCCACGACAACATCTTCTTCCGAAACATTAGCCACATAAATAATTGGTTTTAAAGTTAAAAAGTTAAAGTTCTTAATTAAAAGTAATTCATCTTCGGTATAAGCAACGGCCCGTAAAGGAATATTTTTTTCTAAGGCCGTTTGGGCTCTTTTTAAAACATCTAGTTCGAGCACAACATCTTTTTCTTTAGTTGTCGCCGCTTTTTTTTCAATTTTGCCAATCCGATTTACTACAATTTCTAAATCAGCTAAAATAAGTTCGACATTAATAATATCAATATCGCGCAAAGGATCAGTTTTCCCACTGACATGGGTAATGGAAGCATCATCAAAACATCTTACGACCTCAACGATAGCATCAACCTCCCGAATATGGGATAAAAACTTATTACCTAGCCCTTCGCCCGAAGCCGCTCCTTGCACCAAACCGGCAATATCGGTAAACTCAAAAGTCGTTGGTACTAAACTTTTCGGTTGATAAAGTTCATTTAAAAAATCTAATCTTTTGTCGGGAACAAAAACAACTCCCACATTTGGTTCAATGGTCGCAAAAGGATAATTCGCAGCCAAAACATTCTTTTTGGTTATGGCATTAAAAAGAGTTGATTTTCCCACATTTGGCAACCCCACTATTCCGGCTTTTAATGACATTTAAACCATTCCTTTCTATAACGCAATTGGTGAATTGATACCCAAAGGTATACCAATGATATACCAAAGAACAAAAATCACAAGAAAACTAACAAAAACTAAAGAGGTATATGGCACTTGGAATTTCAAGGCCTTAAATAAACTAATATTTTTATGTTGACTATATTTTTCTAAATAAGCCAAATATACAATAAAATAAGCAAAGATTGGGGTTAAGCCCATGGTAATTGATTCGCCAAAGCGGAAAACTACTTGGGCAAAGCCCGGCGTAATTCCGGCATTTACTAAAAGTGGTACCGCCACAGTCGCCATAATAGTCCATTTTGATAAAGAATTAGGTAAGAAAATTGTAGCAACGATCGTAATTAAATAAAGCATAATTAATAAAGGTAGGCCACTAAAAGAGGTTCGACCAAGTAAATTAGTTAAAGCCACAGTCACAACATTCCCAATATTTGATTGTTTAATAATATTAATGAATGTCGCTGCCGCAAAAATCATAACTAAGATTTTACCAATCCCATTTAGAGAATGACCTAAACTATCGACAAAATCTTTATCATTTTTAATAGTTTTCGCCCCAATACCATAACTTAAGCCGAGTAAAACAAAGAACACCGCTACGATAAAGACAAATCCATTTCGGAAGAAGGATTCGTAACTAAATAATTTATCAATATATAATTCTTGACTATAATCAAGGAGATTACCTGAAAAAGGTAAGCCCGGGATTATATTATAAATAAAGATAATTAAATAAATAGTTCCAACAATAATAGCAAGTAACAAGCCCCGCGTTTTATTATGGGTTGTAACAATTTCTTCTTCAACATTTTCTTCGGCAAAAGAATATTTATCTAATCTTTTCGCCACAATATTTTCGGTAATTCCGGTGATTAAGAAAGAAACTAAAATAATTGCCACTAACATAATAAAGATAAAGGAGGTTGTATGAATTCCATAACTCGAGGTAATAATATTAGCATTTAAAACAGAGACTTTTGCCAAACTAGAATCGACACTTGTTAAAAGTAAACTTAAACCCGATCCACAAGTTAAAGCGGCAAAGGCCGTAATTATTCCTAGTAAAGGGTTCCGTTTTCCATAAAGGAAAAGCAAAGCACTTAAAGGAATAAATATAATATAGGATAAATCTCCAATAATACTAGCGACAATACAAATAAATACTAACCAAAAGGTAACAGTTGTTTTTTTGGCTTTTTTCGTAAGTAATGTAATGACCGTTTTTAAAAAGCCCGTTTTTTCCATAACCCCAATACCAAGTAAAATAATAATTAAATTACTTAAAACAGTAAAGTTGGCAAAACTAGCAACGGTACTAGTAAAAATATACTTTAGGCCACTTAAACTAAGAAGTGATCGCACCACTTCCGTTTTCGCCGTATATTCTCCAGTTGTACTCGATATTTGATTATATGTCGCTTGAACATTAAACCAAGAAAGAATGCCACTTACCACAATGACAATTAAACATAAAATTAAGTAGGTCATCACGGGATGCAAACTAATTTTTTCTTTAATTTTCCGTCTTCTCAACTTTTATCACCTTTTTTAATTTTTTTATAAATTCTAAACGATCCATCATTATTTCGCGCCCACAATTATCACACTTAATTTTAATATCGACCCCATCGCGGGTAATCGTCCATAGGTTAGTCCCACAAGCATGATTTTTTCGCATTATAACTTGATCATTTAGTTTAAAATCTTTATCCATTATTCGTCCTCAATTTCAATTCCTAATTTTTCGAATAATTTATTTAATTCATTTTTATCCGCAAAATAAATTTCCATTTTATTTTTGGTAATCCGCACCTTCGTATTTAAACTATTCGTTGCCAGATTTTCATATAACCGATATTCGTAATCTACTTTAATCTTATTCTTTTTAGTAACAGTTGTATCACTAGTTAACTTTTCTAAATCGCGGACACTGATATCTTCTTGGATAACTCTGTTGGCTAACGCAGCAATCTTTTCGTCGTCATCTAACTTACTTAAAATCCGCGCATGGGACATGGATAAACTTTTCTTTTCAACTAATTTCTTAACATCCTCTGGTAAGCGAAGCAAACCCAAAATATTTGTCACATAACTCCGACTTTTGCCAAACTTTTGGGCAAATTCTTCTTGCGTATATCCTCTTAATTTAATAATGTTATTAATTGAATTGGCCTCATCAATCGGATTTAAATCTTCTCTTTGAATATTTTCAATTAAAGCCAGTTCCATCATTTCTTGATCATTAAAATCTTTGATAATGGCCGGTACTTTAGTTAAGCCCGCAATCTTGGCCGCTTTGGTTCTTCTTTCCCCAGCAACTAATTCGTAACCTTTAATACTTTTCTTCACAATAATTGGTTGTAAAAGGCCATATTCTTTAATGGATGCCGCCATTTCATTTAAGGCCTCGGGATCGAAACTTTTCCGGGGTTGATAAGGATTACTCCGGATTTCATTTAAATCAATTTCCACGACATTATTAAGGTTATCATTAACCACACTTTGTTCAAAACTGTTAAAATCAATTACCGAATTCGAAAATAATTGTTCTAACCCTTTACCTAAGGCCTTTTTCTTAGTTTCCATCGCGTTCAATCACTTCCTTTGCTAAATTAGCGTATGCTTCAGTCGCCCGACTGTTAGGATCATATTCATTAATGGGAATCCCATGACTTGGGGCTTCAACTAAGCGTACTAAACGAGGAATAATCGTATTAAATACTTTATCTTTAAAATATTTGCGGATTTCTTCAATGACCTCTAAACCAATATTAGTCCGACCATCAAGCATCGTTAAAAGGACACCTTCAATGCGCAAGTTGGGATTCAAATCATTTTGAATCTTAATAATGGTATTAAGCAATAAAGAAATTCCCTCTAAGGCATAAAATTCACATTGTACAGGAATAATAACCGCATCAGAGGCCACTAAAGCATTCATTGTTCCTAACCCTAAAGAAGGTTGGCAATCAATAATAATATAATCATAATCATCTTTAATTTCAGCAAGCCGCATACTAAGTTGCATATTTTGTTTAAACTCTTTATCTTCCATCGTTTGATGCATAAAATCCATATCTATCCCGGCTAAATGGATCGTCGCCGGAATAATACTTAAGTTTTCAAACTCAGTTTTGATAATGGCACTTTGGATGGAACATTGGCCTATAATGGCTTTATAAATATCATTATTAAAATCATTGGCATTTAAACCTAAACCTGTCGTGGCATTACTTTGGGAATCCATATCAATTAACAAAACTTTTTTGCCCAATTTACCTAAAGCAGCTGCCAAGTTAATACTTGTTGTTGTTTTACCAACGCCACCTTTTTGATTTACCAAAGATATAATTTTAGCCATAACAAGCACCTCTTTTATAACATTAGCTACTTAATATTTTAACATATATTTTCTTATTATTAAATTAAAAATAAAAAGATTAACAATTTTTTTAATTGTTAACCCTTTAAGTTATTTCTTTTTCCTAAGCCAAGAATAAAATCAAAGAAATTAGAAAGAATGCTAAGCCCAAAACCATGGTCGCCCGGCTTATAAATAATTCCAAGCCCCGTTCTTTCATATTTTGAAATAAAGCATCATTTCCCCCAGTGATTATTTGACCGGCACTACTGGCTTTATTACCTTGCAATAAAACAATGGCAATTAATAGTATGGAAATTACTAACAATATATTTTCTAACATTTTCTCACATCCTTATTTTTCTTCGGTGGAAGCACTAGTTTTGCTCTTCCGTTTTCCAGATTTACTTTTGGCATCTGGATTTTCGGTTTCTTCTTTTACCTCAGATACATCTTCAATAGTTTTGCCATTTACGATATCCTCAATTTGTTCTTTCGTAATGGTTTCATATTTCATTAAGGCCTCAGATAATTTCATAATTAAATCTTTATTGGCACCAATAATCTTTTTGGCTTTTTCGTAACATGTTTCAATGATATGCCGCGTTTGTTCATCAATTTCTAAGGCCACTTGGTCAGAGAAATTCTTCGATTTAGAATAGTCGCGACCTAAGAAAACGCCTTCGCTTTTTTCTTCGTATTGAACTGGTCCTAAATCACTCATTCCGTATTCAGTAACCATACTCCGCGCAATTCTGGTAGCTTTCTTTAAGTCATCACTAGCCCCGGTTGAGATTTCTTTTAGGAACATCTCTTCGCTAACGCGGCCTCCTAAAAGACCGGTTATTTGTGCAAGCAATTCGCCTTTAGTTAAAACGGCAATCTTTTCTTCTTTTGGTAACATCATCGTGTAACCACCTGCCATGCCCCGCGGAATAATAGTAATTTTATGAACTTCTTGCGCATCTTCTAATTTTAAACCAATAACCGCATGACCGGCTTCATGAATACTAACTAAATGTTTTTCTTTATCCGTTATTTTCCGGGTGGTTTTCGCTGGTCCTAATAATACCCGGTCTGTGGCTTCGTCAATTTCATCCATCGTAATGGCATTTTTATTGCGCCGTACAGCAAGAAGCGCCGCTTCATTAAGAAGGTTTTCCAAATCAGCCCCACTGAAGCCCGGGGTTCTTAAACTAAGGTTGGCTAAATTAACATCGCTAGCCAAAACTTTATTTTTCGCATGAACCGCTAAGATTTGTTCTCTTTCTTTGGAATCTGGTAAACTTACCGTAACTTGCCGGTCAAAACGACCAGGACGAAGTAAAGCCGGATCCAAAACATCAGGTCGGTTCGTCGCCGCTATAATGATGATTCCTTCGTTTTCGCCAAAACCATCCATTTCTGTTAATAATTGGTTTAAGGTTTGTTCTCTTTCGTCATGGCCGCCACCTAAACCGGTTCCTCTTTGCCGACCAACGGCATCAATTTCATCGATAAAGATTAAGCAAGGCGCATTTCTTTTGGCTTCTTTAAACATATCGCGCACCCGGCTAGCACCAACCCCAACATAAAGTTCAACGAAATCTGAACCACTAATAAAGAAAAATGGCACATTGGCTTCGCCCGCGATCGCTTTTGCAAGTAAAGTTTTACCTGTTCCGGGAGGACCAACTAAAAGGACTCCTTTCGGAATTCGGGCACCCAATTTTTCAAACTTTTTCGGATTTTTCAAAAAGTCAATTAATTCCGCAACTTCTTCTTTTTCTTCTTTTAAGCCCGCGACATCTTTAAAACTCTTTTTATCGCTATCATTACTTAAACGGGCTTTGCTCCGCGCAAAATCCATTGACCCTTTATTCACATTAGCCATCCGCGAAACAACGACATAAATAAGGACAATCCCTAATACTAAAGGTAGAACATTTACAAGAACATATAAGAAAATACTTTCCCCTGGATCGGCTTCCGTTTCATATTTTTCAATATTTTTATTTTCTTCGATCATGGCTAAAATATTTTCTAGTTCATTACCCACAACTTTCGTGCTAAAAGTTTCATTACTTTTATAATTTTCTAGTTTACCTGTTAAGTAATAAATACTTTCATTACTCTTTGGCATAACAGTAACCTCAGTTACTTTATCATCTTTTAAATTAGCAATTAATTCGCCAGTAGTTAGTTCATTAACTTTGGTTCCTTGCATATTCAAGATGGAAAAAACTAAAATTACTACCCCTAATAAGATAATATATGGTAAGAAATTTTTAAAACTTTCATTTTTATTCATTTTAACGTTCATAATCTTCCTCCTTGTAATTCAATATTATATCACACTTTTCACCATTATTCTTTGCAAATTTCGATTTTTTTACACCTGGGAGCCATAAAATATTATTATTTTGGTCTAAAATCAAAGGAATATTATCCCTTTTCGATGGTTTGACCTTTTCATTAATTAAAATATCTTTAATTTTTTTCGTCCCTTGCATATTTTTAATCGTCATTTTATCCCCTTCTTGACGATTCCGAACATAAAGGGGTAAAGCCAGTTCTTCACTATTTAAACGCAAGGTATAATTAGAATTATCTTTACTTTGTTTTAAAAACTTAATTTCCCAGTTCGCGGTTTTTAAATCTTTCGTTAGTTCATAAGTAAAATCTTGTTTTTGATTAGGTCGTTTAATAATAAATTTATCGTATTCTTTTTGCCCAATGTACCCATTATTTAAATCAATGCATCTATTTTTACCTTGGCATAGTTTTAATAACTCTCCTACTTTGGCATCATCAATTTCTAACCAATCATTTTTTTGAATATTTTTAATTACTTGACTAATAACTTGCCGTTTAATAAAAGGACTTTCGTTTTTCAGTTTTTTTAAATCAATTTCATTATTTTTGTTAACTGCTTTCAATTTTTTTAGATAACTATTTAAAAATGTTTGATATTCTTGTAATTCTTCACTAAACTTTAAATATTTTAAATGGACTAACCTTTCCTCTTTCTTTAAAAAAGGTAATACTTTTTGCCGATATCGGTTGCGGGTATAATTTCTGCTTTTATTACTTTTATCAACTACATAAGGAATATGATGTTTTTGATTATATTTTAAAATATCGGCTTTGGAATAAAAAATTAAAGGTCTTAAAAGGGCATAATGATCTAATTGCTGGTATTTACGATAACCTTGGTATCCCTCTAAATTAGAACCCCGGGTTAAGCGCATTAAAATTGTTTCCATCAAATCATCGCCATGATGAGCCGTTAATAAATATTGGGCGTGATTTATTTGAACTACGGCATCATAAAAAGCAAAACGGGCTTGATGTCCCTTTTGTTCACTAAACTTATTTTGAAAATCTAACTCTTGGCACGCAAAAATAATATCGTTTGCTTGACAAAAATGTTCAACAAAGGCCTCTTCTTTTGTACTTTCTTTGCGCAAATTATGATTGACGTGAGCCACAATTATTTTAAAAGGAATTTCGTTTCTTAAATCACATAAAAGTTGGAGTAGACACATCGAATCTGGTCCTCCACTACAAGCAACAACAATAGTATCTTGCGCTTTTAAAATATTTTTTAAAAAACTAATTGCTTTATCCATATTGTCCTCGCAAAACATATTGTAACAAAATTTTCGATTTATGCAATATAAAATGATGCTATTTTAAGGTCTTTAAATTATAAAGTAACATCTCTTTAATATCCCCATCTAAGATTTTTTCCGGATTCGTATTTTCATAATTGGTACGATGGTCTTTAACTAATTTATAGGGTTCTAGAACATAACTTCGGATTTGACTGCCAAAGTTAATACTTTTGGCTTCTCCTTTTAAAGCCGCGAGTTCAGCATTTTTCTTTTCTTGTTCTTGTAAATATAATTTATTTTTTAAGATTTGCATGGCTTTGGCCTTATTCTTTAATTGACTCCGTTCATTTTGACAGGTAACAACTGTTTTCGTTGGCAAGTGTGTAATTCTCACCGCCGAATTCGAGGTATTAACAGATTGGCCACCGGCCCCTGAAGAATGATAAACATCGATTTTTAAATCTTCTTCTTTAATTTCAAAATCTAGTTTTTGATTTATTTCAGGCATTACAGAAACCGAGGCAAAAGAGGTGTGCCGGCGGTTACTAGCATCAAAAGGCGATTTACGTACTAAGCGGTGAACCCCATTTTCGGCTTTTAAATAACCATAGGCATATAACCCATTTATTTTTAATGTAGCACTTTTAATCCCGGCTTCTTCCCCTTTTTGCCAATCAATTAGTTCCATCGTGTACGCATTTTTTTCTGCGAAGCGTTCATACATTCGCAAAAGCATGCTGGCCCAATCACAAGATTCAGTACCTCCCGCCCCAGGATGGATTTCAATATAACAATTGTTTTCATCAAATTCGCCACTTAAAATAACACTTGTTTCGATTTCTTTAAATTGACTTTGCAATATTTCCAAATTATCCGCAACTAAAGCACATATTTCGGCTTCATCACTGTTTTGAAGCAACTCCCAACAATCATTTATCTCTTTGGAAACATTGGTTATTGTTTCCCTTTCTTTTTTTAAATGCGTTAATTTTTGATTAATTTGACTGGCTTCATCCGGATTATTCCAAAGTTCCGGATCATTCATTTGTTTTTCTAAAGCCACGATTTCATCATTTTTAGCATCTAAGTCAAAGAGACCTCCCAAGCGTTGCTAAATTATTTTTTAAAGTAGTTAATTCCGTCAATAAAACATTTTTGTCTTTCATTTTTATCACCATTAATTCTATTTTACTTTAATTAAGCCCAAAAGAAAAGCCACAACTGTGACTCTTTTAATTATTTTTGTTTATTTTGTTTTTTATCGTAGATAATATAACCACCAATAATGGCTACAAGAATAACCCCAATACTGGCTGCTAAAATAACGATGGTTTTCGTTGATGTTTCTTTGGCTTTAGTGGTGGATGCCGCAGCTGGTAGACAATCACTATTGCCAGCTTCGATACAAGAAACGATATCCTTATCGCCTTCTTCATAGGCTTGATCAATATATTGTTCCAAATCATCATTATAGGCTGTTGCCGCATATAAGTCACTGATAATAACCATTGGGGTTCCCCGAGAATCAGCATCAGCAAAGCCCGCATTATTAAAGGCCTTAGCAACTTCTACCCCTAAATCATAATCTTTACCATGAGCCCAATCGACATGGTCAACATATAATTCCTTCGTTACGATTTCAAACTTAACATTGTAGGAAGATAAACTTTGTAAATAGGCCATTTCATCTTCGCAATAAGGACAGCCGCCGGCCTCGAACATATAAACCTTAACCAAATCTTTAGTTTCTTCTGCCCCTTCTTCTTTTGCGGCTCCCACACCAAAAGGAATTAACAATAATAAACTTAATAATATTCCACTTAATTTTTTCATAACTACCTCCGATTTCATTATACCATAAATCTGCATTTTGACTCAAATTCATTTGGAAAATTAAAAAAATTATGCTAGAATAATAACGTTTTTGACCAAAATAAAAAATCTAAGGAGGCTCATTATGCATACTGAAGAATCAATGATTGACTATCACGAATTACCAGAACCCTTATCTAGCACTGAATTTATAGATTTGATTACCAAGATGAATAATGGTGAAGCCTGGGCTCGTGATAAGATTATATTATATAATTTACGTTTAGTATATTTCGAAATAAATTCCAAATTCAATCATATTTCCTATGATAAAAATGATTTAGTTTCAATAGGTATTATTGGCTTAATAAAAGCCGTCGATTCCTATGATTTAAATAAGGGTTTCAAATTTGCGACTTATGCTGTAAGATGTATTGATAATGAAATATTAGTTTTTTTAAGACAACTAAGAAAAGAAAAGCATAATACTAGTTTAAATAGCATTATGTTTTATCTTAAAGAAAAAGAGGGTGCCAAATTAGAAGAATTTCTTTATGATGATTTTGATTTAGTTGCTGAAAATGAAAGGTTAGAAACTTATAATCTAATTCGTGAGGTAATTCAAACTTTACCCGAACGCGATAGACAAATTATTTTACTTCGTTTTGGTTTTATTAACGATAAAATATATACGCAAAAAGAGATTGCCCAAATGCTTAATCTTTCCCAAGCACAAATTTCTAGATTAATTCCTAAAATAATAAATAAAATAGGTACACTTATTGTCGAAAATGATATTATGGAAACTCATTCCACACTAGCCACTATTAAAAAAGGGCGGCATTTAAAGAAAAATAATCGTAATTTATAAAAATATTATCATTTTTATGTTTTATTATTTATTAAATGCTGTAATTAATTGTATTATAAGCATAATTATAGCCATCCCCGCCAGAATACCATTAAGTACTCTGCCAGCAACTGCCATTTTTTTGTTTGCTATCTCACCTTTTTGTGCAAAACCAAATCCTGCAGCAGCAATAATAACAGCAATATAGAATGACAAACCAATAAACCAATACCAAATAATTGCTATAACAGGAACAACAATTGATAATATTGCCCACTTTTTCATATTTGGATTTACTGCCTTATTAATATAATCCTGATTTGGTATATTATTAGCATATTGCATATTTACGTTTTGTTGTTGATACATTTGATTATCAATTAAATTTTCCACGGATTGTTGACTAAACGGTTGTTGAGGTTGTACGGCGTTTTCTAATCGCATTCCACAATTACTACAAAATACTACTCCTTGATCATTTTGGGTTCCACAATTTGAGCAAATCATAACACTCACTACTCCTTCTGCATTTTTATAAATTCATCTTATTTATGGGTATTTATTAAATTAACTAGATCATTCATTTGATTATATGATTTTTCGATACTCATATTTTTGTTATACATTACTACATCGGTTCTTAAAATCTTATAATCGCAATTAATTTTAATTACATGTTTTTTTTCAGTAATACTATAAACTTTTAATAATTCTATTACTTCGGCTCCTGAAATGTTCGGGGCTTCTTCAACCATTTTGGCAATTATTTCTGGATGATTCATGTATTGAGCAGATTTATTCATAGAATAAAATTCCGCAGCAGCACCAACAGTACCACCTAAACTTTCTCCTAAATTATTACTATTATTTGTTAATTGATCTACCAAACTACCCGTGGCAATACCACCAAGGAATAATCCTTGGCCATTATTTATTGCCATTGCTTTAAATATTCTACCATCTTCGGTCGTTGCCCAACCACTCATTCTGGTTCTTAACCTAATGCCAAGAATTACACTATAGTAAATAGTTACGCCTATAAAAGTAAATGTTATTATCATAAATAATAAAGAATTATGTACTAATAAAAATGCCATAACAAATATAACAATCATAAAAATAATCAAACATAATACTATTTGTAAAATTGGTAATTTATTACCATTTTGCTTGGCTACATCCTTTGAATAACAAAATACTCTATTTACTCTCACAATTTACCTCCTATATCAGAAAATCCATCATACTCAAACGAATCATTCGAATCAATGCTATCCGAAGCTGAAGTTTGTTCGGCTGAATTAATAATGGGCGCTATTATTTCTAACAAATTATAATTTAATTCACCATCTTGATTAATTGCTGTTGCACATATGAAATGCATAGCGTTAGCACTAGCTATTGCCACAATGGCTTTTTCATTGCCTTCAGCAATTTCCATTGTAATGTATTCCACGCCACCAAAAGTTCTTTCTTCAGCAGAACTACACATGTAGCCACTTTGTTGCATTAATGAAGGTAATTTATTCTTATTATTTTTTATATCTACGAAACTACCTTGTTCTAACTCGAATTGTACAACCCAAGTATCTTCTTCATTCCCGATATAAAGCATCTCATCATCTACATCATAAACCAGATTATCTGGAATACTAAAAGTAAAGCCTTTAAAATTAACTTTATAAGTTTTAGTAACAACATTTGGTGTTTCTGTATTTTCAATTGATTCATCGTAATAGAAGTCTGTATTCTCAATATTTTCTTTTTTCATCTTGGCAATAGAGATTGCTACTCCCGCGCCAAAAACAAGTGCTGCTATTACAACCCCAATAATAACATATTTGGCATTTCCACTTGATTTTGGTTTTTGAAAATTCGGATTTGGATTATAACCATTCATCCAAGCCGGCTGATTATAGCTTTGTTGTCCTTGTTGATTTACGACTGGTTCACTAGTTACATTATTCACTGGTTGGGGATTTATCGGTTGTTCGTTTGGCAAATTATTCACTGGTTGGAGATTTATTGGCTGTTCACTGGTTAAATTATTTACAGGTTGTTGAACATTATTTGGTATATTTGAAAAATTTATAGCTGTTCCGCAATTTTTACAAATTTGGTCGTTCTCTAATAGTAAAGAACCACATTTGGGACAAAGCATAATATACACCTCTACTCTTTTTTTTAGATTACCATTAGTCCTACAACTTTTTCAATATTTTTGTTTTTTTTAAAATGTAAACTTGACAATAAAAACTTTTGTAAAAATTTTTCACAGCAATTTTATATTTTTTACCACTACCACATGAATTTTATTTTCCTATAATATTAGTATTATTTGTACTATATATTTTTTCTAACGTGAACTTTTGCAAATATTGATCCAATTCGTTTGAGAAAATAAGGATATCATTATTTATTTGTTTTCTATTTGTTTTGCCTCATTCATTAATTTATCAAAATCTGATACATAATTCCTATCTTGTATCACTTTATATTTTTCATATTCTTTTTCGGCTTTTTGTACTGCTTCTTTATGAGAAATTGTCCCTTTTCCTTCTAAGACATTATAATGAAAAACTTTTAACGCATTTTCTACTTCTTTTTTCCAATCCTCCATATACATGGCAATATTTCTTTCCGCATTATTTTCCGCTAAATCTAAAAATAAGTTCACTAAGTTATTTAAATTTTTGAGTTCTTTTTCATCTAAATAATTTTTAGCAATCGTAATATCTGATTTCAATATCTTACCATCAGGTGATTTTTCCCAATTAGTAAGACCCATATTATCTTTTGCCGAATCAACTCTATTATAAACTATTTAAGTAGCAGTTTGGCCAGTTATGGCGTAATGAAATTTATTTTGAATTGTTTGATAAAATTCCATGGCTATTTCACTATTTTTATCATAATCCATTGAACATTATGCAAAAATATCGGTAATTTTTTGATAGAACATTCTTTCACTTGTGCGAATTAATTTAATTCTTTCAAGTAATCTTTGAAAATATTCTTGGCCTTTCCTATTGGCTTTCATAAATCTTTCGTCGTTTAGTACAAAACCTTGAACCATATATTCCTTAATTATTTTATTTGCCCAAGTTCTAAATTTAATTGCTTTTTTAGAATTAACTCTAAAACCAATAGAAATAATCATATCTAAATTATAATATTTTGTATTATAAGTTTGTTTTCCATCATTTCCCACATGTGCAATTTTTGCACATGTGCTATTTTCATTTAACTCATCATCTTTATAAATATTATTGATATGTCTAATAATTCCACTTCTATCAATATTAAATAAAGTTGCTATAGCATCGGTATTTAACCAAACATCTTCATTTTGGAGCAATACTTCTACCTTAGTATTTCCCTCCTCATCATTATAAAATAAAATATTTTTTTCATTACCAATTAATTTATCTTTCATATTTAAACCAAAACCTCCTTTTTATAATCTAAATTTTTTTTGATGTCTATATTATATAATTTTTTTTATTGTTCTATCAACTTGTTCTCATTAACTTGTTTTTGTAACATTTCTAAATCTTTAAGCCCTTTGTTATC
>CANRAJ010000008.1 GCA_947628545.1 uncultured Bacilli bacterium
AATCCCACATTGATTGGGATTTTACTCTTACAAATTAAATTTTTATTATTTTCGGGAATTTCTAATTTAATTCAATCAATTATTGCGTTAAAAAATATGAATTAGGCATTTAAAAAAAAGAACAAATATGGTACACTTATAATGTAAGGTGAAAAATATGGGAAGGACAACCTTTTTATTACTCGCAGCGTTATATTATTTTGTATCCATTGCAATCGTGGGTGTTGTTTTGTATATTTTGAAAAAAAATAACAAAAAGAAAATTAAACAAGAAATTGAAAAGTTAGAAACGGAAAAGAATTTAGTAATTTCCGCTAGTATGTTATCCGAACTTAATAAAGTCGAAACGCTTGTCAATAATGATGAACTCCGGCAAAAATATAAAGAATGGCAAGATCGGTTTAAAAAGATTAAAGATAAAGATTTACCTAAAATAACGGATGCTTTGAATGAAATTGATGAATTATTTGAAGAAAATAATTTCGAAGAATTAAAAAAATTATTATTAAAGACCGAATATGATTTAAATGCGTTAAAAACCAAAGCTGACTTTTTACTAGCCGAAATTAAAGAATTAACGTTAAGTGAGGCCAAAAATCGCGAAATAATTACAAAATTAAAGGCCGAATATCGGGAAATTGCAAGTACTTATCACGAAAACGAAGAAGATTATGCGATTGTTAAAGTACCGGTGGAATTACAATTTGAAAATGTCGATAAATTATTCGGGGCTTTTGAAAATGCCATGGATCAAAATGCTTATACCGAAGTGGGTAAAATTGTTAAAGCCATATCAGATATTATTGAAAACTTAAAAGTCGTTATTGCCGAAACCAAACCAGTGGTTCTTTTAGGTAAAAGCTTAATTCCTCAAAAGATGGAAGATATTAAAAATATTGCTACCAAAATGGAAAAAGAAGGGTATAATTTAGAGTATTTAAATATTGAATATAATATTACTGAAGCGGGGAAAAAGATTCAAGATATTTTTCAAAGATTAAATGTTTTAAACTTGGAAGATTCTTTATTTGAACTTAGAACGATGCATGATTATTTTGATTCTCTTTACACGGATTTTGAAAATGAAAAAATTGCGAAACGACTTTATGAAGATTTAAGTAGATCTATTTTAATTAAAGCCACGCGTTTAGAAAAAGTAAATAATGAACTCTATAAAAAAATTGGGGATTTAAAATATAGTTATGATTTAAGTGATGATGAGGTTAGTGTAATTACCGAAATCAAAGATGAAATTATTAGTATTCGGACAAGTTATGATAAAATAATTGATATTGCCCGGAGTAAGATTTTGGCTTTTTCGAAACTAGCCCACGAAATGGAATTAATTAATAATAAATTAGTTAAAACCGAAGAAAAATTAAATAATGCCTTAAAGAGTTTAAGTACACTAAAAGAAGATGAACTACGGGCTCGCGAACAATTAGAAGAAATTAAAAAGATTTTAGCCCAAACAAAAGATAAGTTTCGCTCCTTTAAATTACCGGTGGTACCGAAAAAGTATTATGTTGAATTAGCCGAAGCCATGGAAGCCATTAATGAAATGACCAAAGAATTAGATAGTCGGCCAATTTCAATTAAAACTTTGAATCTTCGGGTTGATACAGCGCGCGATTTAGTTTTAAAGGTTTATAATACCGTTAATGAAACGATTAAAACGGCCAAAATGGCGGAAGCCGCGATGGTGTATGGTAACCGGTATCGGGTCGTTAATAAAGAGGTTGATTTTGGTTTATTGAAAGCCGAAAATTTATTTTTCAAAGGTAATTTCCATGCGAGTTTGGAGAATGCCATTAATGCCATCAATATTATTGAACCCGGCATTCATAAAAGATTATTAAGTGAATATCAAAATTAAAGTAGGTGAAGAGGATGATTTATTTAGATTATAGTGCAACGACACCGGTTTCTTATGATGTTTTAGATACCATTAATAAAGTAAGTAAAGAATATATTGGTAATCCTAATTCTTTGCATGGTTTAGGGCTTAAATCCCGGGAATTAATGCAAAGTGCCACGAAACAAATTGCCGATATTTTTGGTGTCCGGGAAAATGAATTAATATTTACCTCCGGTTCAACCGAAAGCAATAATTTAGCGCTAATTGGGGTGGCTTTAGCCAATCGGAAAAAAGGGAAGCATATTATTACTTCAAAATTAGAACATCCTTCAATTTACGCTATATGTGATTATTTAATGACTTTGGGTTTTGAAATAAGTTATGTTAAAAATGATGCCGATGGTTTAATTGATTTTGATGATTTAAAAAAATTGGTTCGGGAAGATACTATTTTAGTGAGTATTTGTGCCGTTAATTCTGAGATTGGAGTCCGGCAACCATTAAAAATGATTCGCCAAATTATTAAAAAAGAAAACTTTGGCACGCTTTTTCATTCTGATATGACACAAGCGATTGGTAAAATTAGTATTAACTTGCACGATGTCGATTTAGCCAGTATGACGGCACATAAAATATATGGTCCTAAAGGAATAGGATTATTGTATAAAGATTCCAATGTTAATATTGAACCCTTAATTCATGGGAGCGGTAAAGAAAATAAGCTTCGGCCAGGAACCCCGTCTTTGCCTTTAATTGCGGCTTATTCTAAAGCCATTCGCTTAGCCAATGTCGATTTAGAAAAAAGAGAACGGTTTATTAATCTTTTAAATGAAAAAATTGTGCAACATTTAGCCAAATATCCCAATATTTTAATTAATAAAACTAAATATTCCATTCCGCATATTTTAAATATTAGTTTAATGGATGTTAATCCCGAACCCTTTATTAATGCAATGTCTAAGCATGAAATATATTTAGGAACTAATACCGCTTGTGCCAGTGGTGATTTATCTACAAGTGTAATGGCCTTATATAATGATTTACCGCGGGCTAAACATACAATAAGGATCAGTTTATCTTATTTATCAACGACGGATGAAATTAATAAATTTTTACAATATTTTGATGAGGAATACCAAAAATTACAAACTTTACAAACGAGGTAGTTATGCAAAAAATAATAATTATTAAATATGGTGAGTTAACAACTAAAAAAGATAATCTTAATTTCTTTTTAAAAACTTTAGCTCAAAATATTACGAAAACTTTAGGAACTTTAGCCACCAATGTATACTTTGATACCGGCCGGATGTTTGTGGAAGCGAAGGAAGAAAATATTTCCCCCATTATAGAAAAACTCTCAAAAATTTTTGGCATTCACGAAATTATTTTGGGTTACAAAGATGCCGATATGGAAATGAGCCAAATAAAAGCCAATAGTTTGGCTTTACTCCAAGAGTTAACTTTTACCACTTTTCGGATAACCACGAAAAGAAGTAATAAAAAATATCCTATAAATAGTATGGAAATCAGTCGGGAGATTGGTGCCCATATTTTAAAAAATATTCCCGGGCTAAAGGTCGATGTGCATGAACCGGAAATAAACTTTAATATTGAAATCCGGTACAATGAAATATTATATTATTATGAAACAATCCCGGCTTTAGGTGGTTATCCCGTGGGTACTTTAGGTAAAGGTCTTTTGATGTTAAGTGGGGGTATTGATTCCCCGGTTGCTGGGTTTCTCGCTATTAAAAGAGGAATTAAATTAGAAGCCATTTATTTTGAAAGTCCCCCGCATACAAGTGAAGCCGCTAAAAATAAAGTTTTGGCATTGGCCAAGATTTTAGCGGCATATAATGCCGAAATAAAAGTCCATGTGATTAATTTTACCCAAATACAAGAAGGAATTTTAAAAAATATGCCGCGAGATTATTTAATTACGATTATGCGGCGGATGATGTATCGCATTAGTGCCATTATTGCTCATAAAAATAAATGCCATATTATTGTAAATGGTGAATCCATCGGCCAAGTGGCTAGTCAAACTTTAACTAGTATGAAATGTATTAATGAGGTAGTTAAAATCCCAGTGATTCGACCAGTTGCCTGTTTTGATAAACTGGAAATTATTGCTTTAGCCCAAAAAATTGGGACCTATGAAACAAGCATCTTACCGTATGAAGACTGTTGTACGATTTTTGTACCGAAACACCCAGTTATTAACCCCAGTTTAGAAAAATGTTATCTTTATGAACAGAGTGTCGATTATGAAAAAATGATTTATGAGGCCATTAAAAATGAAGAGATCATTCAGATAAAAAATACCGAAGATATGGAAAAATTTAAAGGTATCTTGTAGTATAAAATAAAAAAATAGAGACATACTAGTACTGGTGATGATATGATAAATCATAACGATTATTTTTATAAAGGATACGATATCAGTAATAAAAATAAATTGGAAAGATTAGCCATGGAATATAGTAATCCTTATGGTTATAATTTAGCCAGTACGAGTCGTAGAATTGTTAATTTAGATCAAAAATGTAAACGACCAAATGAAGATTTTGTCAAGAATAAGGAATTTAATCCTAAAAAGGTTTAAATTCTTTTTTTAATTTGTTAAAATAGGGATATGTAGGTGGTTTTATGGATATAGATTTTTGTGTAGCAAGTTCAGCAGCCTGGCAATTAGTTGGTTATTTTCTTTATGCTTTAAAAGTTGCTATCCCTGTTATCATCATCATTTTAGGAACGGTTGATTTTGTTAATGCGTTGATTGCCAGCGATGATAAAAAGATTAGTGGTGCCGCTAAATCATTGATTATGCGGTTGGTGATGGGGATTGTTGTCTTTTTTGTGCCCGTATTGGTTAGTGCTTTCTTACATTTAGTTAAAAATGCTAATAAGTATTTAAAAGCCGCGGATACCTGTCAAACTTGCTTACTTCGTCCATTTAACAGTTCTTGTGAGGCTGCCAAAAGTAAAGCCAAAGCCCAATTGACAAATGGCAAATAAAAAATGGAAATGAGGGATAACTTATGGATTTAGATTTTTGCGTTACGACCTCGGCCACTTGGCGCTTAATTGGCTACATTTTATATGCTTTAAAAGTTGTAATTCCGGTCATTATTATCATTTTGGGAACAATTGATTTTGTTAAGGCCTTAATTGCTAGCGATGATAATATTAATAAAGCCGCTAAATCATTACTTATGCGTTTTGTAATTGGGCTGATTGTCTTTTTTGTACCATTATTGGTTAGTACTTTTCTACATTTAGTTAAGGACGCTATTCCTTTTTTAGAAAAGGCTGATGCTTGTCAAAGCTGTTTACTTCGACCATTTAATAGTTCATGTACAAAGGCTGTAAAAGAAGTGCAAAAATATAATGAAGATCAAAAAAATGAATCCTTAAATGATAATGATGATTTTTTGACAGCACGTTACGGTTGTTATAAATGTGATGGTAAATATGTTTGGTCAACCGGCGGATGCGGGGCAAAAGTAATTAATTTAGATTCGCCATATACGAAAGAAACATGTGAAGCCGAAAATGATAATCCGGTCAATCAAGTTGAACAAAATATAATTGAACGGCCGGGAAGTAATGGTAGTAGTCATACGGATGTTATTTATTTAGGTGATTCCATTATGAATGGTATGTGCATTTATAAAAATTTAAATAAAAGTGCCGGTTGTTATTTTGGTAAAGGTAAAAATATAGAATGGCTAAAAGGTAATTCTACCCAAATGGGCGATGCTATTAATTCGGGTAATCCGGTGCCCGAGATTACAAAGATAATTAAAAATAATCCAAGTAAAAAGTATGCCATTGTAATTTTGATGGGCACTAATGATATTGCTACGGGTGCAAATACGACTACTTTAGCCAATAATTATGCTAGTTTGTATAGTAAATTAGCCCAAGGAGACTGGAAAACTGCCCAATTGCAAATCGTCGCAGTCAATCCTGTAGGTGATGATGTCGTAAGTCATGGATATAGTTCATATTTATCGAATACTCGAATCAATAACTTTAATACAACTTTAAGTAAGAACATTTCTAATATGCGCTTAGCCAATGTTAAATATTGTAATACGGGCATTAAACAAAGTGATTTAGATTATTTTGATGGTCTTCATTTTGGCAATAATGGTCGGGCTAAATTATTTAATACCATTCAAGAAAAGTGTTTAAAATAATCAAAAAGAGATAGTCAAACCTATCTTTTTTTTGTATAATTAAAAAAGAGGTGGAATAAATGAAAATTTTAGCAGTAAATGCGGGTAGTTCATCTCTTAAATTTACATTGATTGAATTACCTAGCCAAGAAACTATTGCCAGTGGTTTATTTGAAAAAATTGGGATTGGCAATAGTATGTATACGATTAAATTTAAAGGAGAAAAATACACGAAAGAACTTGATTTAAAAGATCATGCCGTGGCCGTTCAGGTTTTGATGGACGAACTAATTAATATGCATATCATTTCTTCTTTAGAAGAAATTGAAGGCATTGGTCACCGGATTGTCCATGGTGGTCAAGAGTTTAAAGAATCAATTGTCTTAACGGAAGATGTTTTAAAGAAAATTGAAAATTATAATGAACTGGCACCATTACATAATCCGGCGAATATTATGGGCGTGCGGGCTTTTATGAAAGTACTTCCGCATGTTACCAATGTTGGAGTTTTTGATACCGCTTTCCATAGTTCTATGGAACCAAAGGAATATTTATATCCCGTTCCTTACGAATGGTATCAACAATATGGCGTTCGGAAATATGGTTTTCATGGTACCAGCCATCGTTATGTAAATAAAACCATCTGCGAATATTTAAAGAATCCAAATTTAAAGGTAATTAGTTGTCATATTGGTAATGGGGGTTCTATTACGGCAATTAACGCCGGTAAAGTAGTGGATACCACCATGGGCTTTACCCCTTTAGCGGGCATTATGATGGGAACCCGTTCGGGCGATATTGATGCTAGTTTAATTGAGTATGTAATGCATAAAACTGGTGAAAGTATTACTGAAGTAACCAATGATTTAAATAAAAGAAGCGGTCTTTTAGGTATCAGTGGGATTTCTTCTGATTCCCGGGATATTGAAGAGGCTATTAAAAGTGGTAATGAGAAAGCCCGTTTAGCCCAAGAAATGTATGTGCAAAAAATTGCTAATTACATTGCAATGTATAACAATTTATTAGATGGCGCTGATGTGATTGTTTTAACCGCCGGCGTGGGCGAAAATAGTATCATGACCCGGAAGATGATTGGCGAAAAGATTGCTTCTTTAGGCGTTGTTATTGATGAAGAAGCCAATAACTGTCGGGGTGAATTAAAGTTAATTTCCGCCGCTGAATCTAAAATACCGGTTTATGTGGTCCCAACTAATGAAGAATTAATGATTGCCCTTGATACGATGGCCTTAATTGAAAAATAGAAAAGAGATGATTACAATTAAAAGAGATTTATTTCGCAAAATAGTTAAAATAATTAAAAGTTATGATGAAATAGTTATTGCTAGACACATTGGACCTGATCCCGATGCCATTGCTAGCCAAATTGCTTTAAGAGATTCAATTAAAGCAACTTTTCCGCATAAAAAAGTTTATGCCGTTGGAGCCGGAGTTCATAAGTTTAAATATTTAGGCAATTTGGATAAAGTGGAATTGACGGAATTAAAAAATGCTCTTTTAATTGTTTTAGATGTACCTAACTTTGCCCGGATTGATGGCATTGAAGATTTAGAATATCAAGCCATATTAAAAATTGACCATCATCCCGCGGAAGATATTATTGGAAATGTTGATTGGACAGATGATACTAAATCTAGTACTTGTGAAATGATTACCGAACTACTTTTGGATACCAAATTAGTTTTGGATACTAAAATTGCCGAAGATTTATATATTGGGATTGTTTTTGATAGTGATCGGTTTTTACTTCAAAATACCAGCTTAGAAACTTTCAATATTATTTATCGGTTATTAAATGCGACCCATATTAATTTTGTTTCGTTATACGATAATTTATATGAACGCAGTATTGCCGAAGAAAAATTTCGGGCTTATTTAACGAATAATATTGAAATAAGTAAAAATGGTTTTGGTTTTATTAATGTTGATAATACCGCCTTAGAAAAATATCATGTGGAAATTACGGCGGTATCTAACCATGTTAATGATTTTTATTTCATTAAAGAACTTATTTGCTGGATGTTCGTCGTATATGATGAAAAAAACGCTATTTTCAAAGTAAATATTCGTTCCCGGGGGCCAATTGTTAATGAAATTGCCAGCAAGTATAATGGTGGAGGTCATAAATATGCCAGTGGAGCCCGCGTGAAGGATTTAAAAGATATAACGAAACTTCGCGAAGATTTAGATCGGGCTTGTGAAAACTACTATAGTGAGCAAAATAATTAAAATGGAAATTAAAAGTTTTAAGAAAAAAAACGGCAATATTTATGAAATTATCTTTACCGATAATACCAAATTAGAATTATACGATGATGTTATTATTAAATATAATTTATTAGTTAATAAAACAATTGCGGAAAAAAGTTTAAAAGAGATTTTAAGTTTTAATCAAAAAATCGCGGCTTATATGAAGGCTATAAAATATCTTAATTTTAAGCTTCGAACTCCCAAGGAAATAGAACGTTATCTTACAAAAAATAATTATGAGGAAGATACCATAAAGGAAACGATTGCGCGTTTAAAAAAAGAAAAATATTTAGATGATGAAATTTATATTAAATCATTCATTAATGATCAAATAAATTTAACTTTAAAAGGGCCCAAAAAAATTAGACAAGAACTTTTAAAGTTAGGTTTTAAAGATGCTCAATTTATGCCTTATTTAGATTCTTTTACGGCAGATATCTGGCAAGAGAAAGTAAAGAAAATTATTGCCAAAAGAATTAAAAGTAATCATAATTTATCAACTAGAATTTTAAAGGAAAAAACAAAACAATATTTAGTAAAAGAAGGGTATTTGTTAAACCAAATAGAAGATATTATCAACTATTATGATTTTCCAATTGATAATGATATCTTGAAAAAAGAGTTTAATAAAGAATATACCAAGTTAAAGAAAAAATATGAAGGCAGCGAATTAAAAAATAAAATTAAAAATAATTTATATCGTAAAGGCTTTGATTTAACACAAATTGACATGCTGTTGACAGACATTAACACAAATGATTAGTAAAATGATATAATTTAAAAAAGAAGGTATGAGGATGAAAAAAATAGTTTGTTACTTTAGTTATATAGTTATAGCTATATTTATAACTTTTCTAGCAATTGATGACAATAAAGCAGCGATTACCAATCCTTGCACTAGCGGAAGCAATGATTGTGCTTTTTGTGTTTATGAATTTGGTGATTTTTCTAATACTCAATTTTGTCATTTAAAATTTGCGGTAGTTTATAAAGCTGGAAATAACTCAGGATTACAATATTTAGAAGATAGTAGCAGTAAAAGAACCTCGACAACTTATACCTCTTGTACTTTTAATTATCGCTATTTTACTAAAAATGATTTTAACATAGATGGTGCTACTGGTTGTCCAAAATTAACTAAAACTTTGAAGACGTCTTCTAGTGGGGCCCGTAATCAAAAAATAGATTATACATTTAAGGTGAATTCTAAAGGAGAAATGTCAGCGCTTACAACGGAATCTAAAATTATAAAAGGAACAGGAGGTACTTCCACGGGGGGAAATACCACTGATAAAGATGAGACCACGACTAAGACCCCTGTTTGTAATTATGATTCTGTTGGATGTGGAGACTATACTTTAAGTAAAATTGATGGTTCTTTAATTATATATGATCGAGATGGGGAACATAAAATTGAGGGAGATGCCGATTTAGCAACAGGATGTCCAAGACTGGAAACTTATCATGCTTATATTCCTTCTGAAAATATTGATTTTTGCCGATATTCTTTAACAAAATTTGATCAATCCTCAACTAGTAAAAGTGGAAAATTAGTGGATCAAAATAATGGCGAAAGCATTGAACCCGAGGGAGAAACTTTAGGAGATCCATCGAAAGTAATGATTCCTAATAAAGTTGAAAAAATTAATATATGTGAAAAAGACCATGTTTTATTAGTCTTTCAAGTATTAGGTTATATTTTATTTGTTGCTAAAATTGTTATTCCTTTGTTATTAATTATAATGGGATCAATAGATTTTGCAAAAGCGATAATTGATAGTGATGAAAAAGCCATTAAAGATGCTATTGTAAAATTTATCAAAAGATTTATTGCCGGCGTGATTATTTTCTTCTTACCAACGATATTTAACTTTATCTTTTCCTTAGTTGATGGAGCAGTAGATAATCAAAAGAATTTTACGGGTTGTACTAATTGTATTTTCGATCCACTTGGTAAATGTGGGGCTGAAAAACTAGTTAAATAAAAAATCATTTAATTTTAAATGTTTTTTATTTGTCATTTATTTTACTTTTTGTTGACATCTCTTTTTTAAATAATAAAAATATATGGTACAATAAAAATATAGATGGTGATAAGATGAAAAAATATGGAATATGTATTTTGACTTTGGCATTATGTTTAATTGGAACTTATAAAGTAAAAGCATATAGTTCTTTAAATGCGGACTGCGAAGCCAAAGGGGAATGTATGCTTCTTTGTAATTATACGAATACCAAATACAATAGTAGTTCTAAAAATGTTAAAGTAACTGATAGAATATCAATATATTATTTTTATAAGCAAAAAAATTACGATATATATTGGACATTTAATGGAAATAACAAAAATAAAGGGAAAAAAACATTTACTAATACGTTTGGAAATTCAGGCACTAATGTTTATCTTGCTGGTGGATTAAAATTATCAGAAAATAATTTTAAGTGCCCAAATTATGGTTATATTGATTATGGTGCATATGGTGGCAATGAATTATGTTTTGCAAATAATAATTCGAGTTGTTCTACTGAATTTAATGATGCTAATACTAAATTTGGTAAAGCCAATAATTTATTTATAAATGCTGCTAAAGATTATGACGTTATCAATGATATTGATGTGTACTATAATTCGTCTGCCTATAGAGATTATACGTGTGATGAAATAATTGATTATAAAACAGGGCAGTTTAAATTAACGTATGCCGAATTTAATGCCGATGCCTGGAAAGATTTTGATAAAAACTTTTTACATGGGAATGCGGCGCCATCTTTTATAGAACAATATAAAAAGAATCGTATTGATGATCTTTATAATAGTATTAAAAACTCAAGAATGGCTGATTGTGCAAACGAAGATAAAAAAGATGTCGCCAGTGGAAAAATGACTCAAGAGGAATTTGAAAGACGTGAGGAAATAAGAAATAATATTAATTGGGATCAAGTTAAATCTGATATTGAAAAGGGTTATGGCGATTATTTGGAAGGAATAGACTACGGAAATGGGGAAGAATTAGGTGATCCAGATAAAGTATTATTACCGACTGATGTTGAAGAAATTAACATTTGTGAAGAAGGAAAAGTTTTATTAGTTTTTCAAGTACTAGGTTATATTTTATTTGTTGCTAAAATTGTTATTCCTTTGTTACTAATAATAATGGGATCAATAGATTTTGCGAAAGCAATAATTGATAGTGATGAAAAAGCCATTAAAGATGCTGTTGTAAAATTTATCAAAAGATTTATTGCCGGTGTGATTATTTTCTTCTTACCAACAATATTTAATTTCATCTTTTCCTTAGTTGATGGAGCAGTTGATAATCAAAAGAATTTTACGGGTTGTACTAATTGTATTTTTGATCCTTTAGGAGATTGTGGTGCCGAAAAATTAGTCAAATAAAAAAGCTTATGTCGCTTGAACATAAGCTTTTAAAATGCTTAATTATTCTTCCGTAGTAGTTGAGTCATCAGTATTATAACTAGCATATAATCTTTTAATGTAACTATCAAATTGTTTATTTAATTCGGAATCTTCAATTTTTAATTTGTATTTATCGCGATAGTATTCAATAGCATCAAGATTAATCGTTTTTGTATTGGTCTTTAAATCTTCGGCTAAGATATCTCTTATTTCGTCTTTTAGTTTATCTAAAGATTCTTTTTCGTAAGATTTAGTTTTCATAATAACATGATAACCAAGTTCCGTTGTTATAACTTTAGAATATACTTCGCCATCTTTAATTTTATAAGCGGCATCAAGTAATTCATCATAAGTATCGGCAAGATCGCCATAAGTTATTTTGCCTAAAGAACCATCTTTATCTTTCGTCGCATCATCTTTGGAATTTTCTTTAACTAATTTTTTGAATGTAGCCTCGACATCCTTGGCTTTTTTTAATTCTTTGATTAAACTTTCAGCTTTTTCTTTCGCAGTCTTTTCGGCGGCTTTCTTTTCATCGTCGGTGGCATCATCTTTAACATCCGCGGTAATTAGAATATGAGATATTTCCACATCGCCTTTGGCTTTTTCTTTGTAATATTTTTCAATATCTTTATCTTTAACTAACACTTTCGCATATTCATCGCGCGCATGACTTTGCATATTGTTTAGATAAAGATAATTTTGAAAGCCTTCGATAGTTGAATAACCATAATATTGTTGAATAAATTGTAATAATTGTTCTTCGCCACCATAACTTTCTTTAGCGGATTCAATACTATTTTTCGCTAATGTTTTTGCAGTATCAATATAATCTTTGAATTCCGTTTCCAAGATGTAAGTATCAACCATTGTCATTAATGATTGTAAGGCAAAATCGCTTTTAACATTTTCGTACAATTCATTAACACTGATTTTCTTATCATCCTTTAAACTAACTACGGCCTCTTCGCCATTTTTTAATTTAGGTGTACCACAACCTGCGAGAAGTAGGGCACCCATACATAAAATACTAATTTTTTTCTTCATTTTTTCCTCCCAAAATAATTATATCAATATTTGCCTTTAAAAACAAGAAAATACCACTTAAAACCGGTTTAGGTCCCCAAAAGATGTGGCAAAAGTCCCGCACACAAAAAAAGAAGAACCATATGATACTATTGAAAAGAATAAATAAAGGAGGTAAATTATGAATAATTGTGGAAACGGCTTAGGTGCTGCAATAATTTTAGTACTATTCATCTTATTAATAATCATACTAGGAGCATTTGTTTAAAAAATAAATTTATAAGGAGGTAAATTATGAGCTGTAGTAAAAGTACATCCCAATGTGGTAACGGCAATGGATGGACCGGAAATTACTTTTTTATCGTTCTAATCCTATTCATTCTACTAGCCATTATCTGGGGTGGAGCATTTATCTATTAAAGAGGAACCCCTCTTTTTTTTATGAATAAAAAACCCAGCTAAGCAGCTGGGACCACAGTAATATTTGGATCATATTTTTGAATGACGGCTTTATATTCGTTATAAACCTCTTGATAGTTTGGTAAATATTGTTCATTTATTTTACTAAAGGGTACAACTTTATAATATTTATCCGTTTTATTACGGTAAGTATAAAGTAAATCAACTTTGAGATTATCTAATT
Source organism: uncultured Bacilli bacterium (assembly GCA_947628545.1). Taxonomy (GTDB): domain Bacteria; phylum Bacillota_I; class Bacilli_A; order RF39; family UBA660; genus Onthocola_B. Next base: position 13,401 of record CANRAJ010000008.1, read on the forward strand.
TAATATCTTTATCTTTTTTCGTAATATCTAGGGTAGCAAACGCCCCAATCGTACCTTTATAACCAATCGTATCATATAATTCAATTTGATTAGAAATAAAATTACCTAAAGAATAAATAACTAAGGTATCATCGAGCCAAACAATTGGTTCAATACAGTGCGGATGGTTACCAATAATGATATCAACGCCTAAACTGGCTAAGTATGCTGCTTGATCTTTTTGGGTTTGGGTAGGTTCAAATTGGTATTCGACACCCCAGTGCATGGCCACGATTAAAACATCAACTTTATCACGTAAGGCGGCAATATCTTGCCGGACCATTTCGCTATCATAAACACTAACTAAATATTTTTTATCGCTCGGAACAGTTATGCCATTGGTGCCATATGTATAAGAAAGCATGGCGTAAGTTATTCCATTTTTTTCCGCAATTTGGTAGTTCTGGCGATTGGCCTCAGAATCAGCAATACCATTAAAAGTAACCCCTTTTTTAGTTCGCCAATATGCTAAACTATTTAAAACACCAGTTTCCTTTTTATCAAAAGAATGGTTACTGGCCAAAGAAACAAGATTAAAACCGGCATCAACCATGGCATCACCATAAGCCGAAGGAATATTAAAAGTAGGGAAAAAGGTATAATTGCCATCGCTACTTAAAGGGGTTTCTTGATTATAATAAGCAATATCATATTTTTGAACAATATCTTTTACTTCGGTTAAATAGGGCTTAAAATCATAAGTTCCATCACCTTTTTCCGCATACATGGCTAGTAAATTATGAATTAAACCATCCCCGGTAGCCAGTAAACTTAAATGATTTTCTTCTGGTTTAGTACTATTAACTTGTTTGTCATTCTTTGGGTTAGTTACCGCATTAGAAACTTTAGTTGAATGCCCATTAAAATTTTGATAGTATTGATAAGCGCCAAAAAGGCCGCCTAAAACTATAATAAGGAGAAAAATCTTGGCAAGACGTTTTTTTACTTTTTTCTTAAGTTTAACCATGATTTAATCCTCTAATAAAATTTGGGCAATTTTATTTTTATCTTGGGCTGGTTTTTTATTAGGACCAAAAGCCGGTAAAAGATGAAGGTGATAATGCTTAATTGCTTGCATATCCCCATAATTAACTAAAAGAGTTAAAGATGTTTTATTTAATTTATCCATCAAAAATTGACTATATTTTTTGGCAATTTTATTGATATGTAATATTAATTCATCCGGAATTTCCGTAAAATCAGTATAGTGTTTTTTAGGAATAATTAAAGTATGACCATCAACATCGGGAAAAGCATCCATAATAACCATTACGAGTTCATCTTCATAAAGAATAGTGGCTTCAACCTCTTTATTAATAATTTTGCAAAATAAACAATCCATATATCTTCACCTCTTTAATTGTATCATATTCCCGCTTCTTTTTTCGAAAAACTTTTGGGCTTTGTAAACTTTTACCCAGATAGCGCATAGATTATGATAAGGGGTGAAGAAAATGGCTTTTAAAGAAATTGTAACTAAAGCCGTGATTGGTAAAGCCAAAAAAACAAGCAGTAATGATTTTACCATGCAAACCGCAGAAGTACCGACAACTGTTTTAGGATGCTGGGTCATAAATCATACTTTTTCAGGTAGTAAAGGGGATAATAAAGTAAATATCAATGGTTCATTTGATGTCAATGTCTGGTATTCTTATGATACGGATTCTAAAACGGCGGTATCTACCCAAAAATATAGTTATACTGATGCCATGATGGTACCATTAAAAGATAATAGTAATTTATCAAGTGCTTCAGATATAATTGTAAGATGTTTAAAACAACCGACAGTATCTAATGTAACCATTGAAGATGGATTAGTTAAACTTTCTATTGAAAAAGAATTAGGTGTTGAGGTTGTCGGGGAAGCGAAAGTCAAAATAAACGTCGAAGAAGACGAAGATGATTATGTTGAGGTTTATGATGATGATATCGTCGATGAAGCAATAGAAGAAATAGATGAACAATATTTAGATGAACCAAGTACTGATACCGAAAACTAAAAAAACTAACTTTATTTATTTTTTTCAATCCTTGGCTTAAGGATTGAATTTTTTTGGTCTAAAAATTTATAATTAGAAAACATTTTAGAAAACATTTTTTATATAAAACCTTGAAAAATAGAATACATACATTTATAATTAAAATGAAGATGTATGATAAAAGGAAGCATAGTATAAGATGAAAAAAGAAAAAATAAAATATTCTATTATTACTGTGATTACATTAATAATTGTGTTAGTAGTGTCAAGTTATGCCTATTATTATATATCAGATTCTTTAGATCAAACTTTAGATGGCATAAGCGGAACAACTGATGTTTTAACTTTTGAGGCTGGTTCAAGAATTAATATTGATGCCGATATTTATAATTTAGGTAAAAATAAGGGAAATATCGCTAAAAGTACCGAAGTAAAAGCCACATTAATTCCAAATAATGCAACCAATGAGGCTCATGCCAAATACAATATGTTTTTAGTTATTGAAGATAATAGTTTGGTATATACTACGGAGGCTAAAAAAGCAGAATTACTTATTAGAATTACGACACCTGAAGGAAAACCTTTAGAGCATTTAGAAGGAATCAATAAGTTAAGCGATGGTTCTTTTGATATTACAACGCGTATAGGAACATTTTTAATAGCCCGGGATTATGAAATTGATGCGGAAAATGATATTACGACTCAAACTTGGGAAATTGAAGTGTCATTAGTAAATTTGGAAAGTTCCCAAAATGCGAATGTAAATAATCGATTTAGTGGCAAGATTTATATAACCAAAGAAGATATGGATACTTATAAAGCACCCGAAGTCAATTATATGTCTGTAGAACCTGGTTATAAATCTTTAAATGTTTCCTTAGAATATAACCAAGGAACTAGTGATGTTGTCAAATATTATTTTGGTATAAAAAAATCTGTAAGTGCCGTCAGTAGGATTAGAACTATAGGAAGCGATGCCCCGGAAGAACCAATTGAATATTTTGCCTCAGAGGATGGAACTTATAAATTTGAAAACTTAGATGTTGATGCTGATTACGATGTATATAGCTTTGTCGAAGATGAAGAAGGAATTTATTCTAATGTTTATGTTGCTAAAGGCCATACTGAGGAATATCGAGCACCAAAAATAACAAACGTAAAAATTAATAAGAGTTTAGGTGATACGACAGGTAAACTAGAAATAACTGTCACGGGAGAAGCCTATGAAGATCCTAAAACTATCGAAAAATATTATTATAGTATTGATAATGGCGAATATGAAGAAAGTGATAGTAATACCAAGGTATATGATGGTTTAACTCAAGGCCGAGAATATCGCTTAAGGATTAAAATCAAAGATGCTAATGGTCATGAATCAGCTGAATATATTACCCAAAAAACTATAGATAAACGAATTATAATAAATTTTGAACCCAATAATAATCAAGTTAGTAGTAATCAAGAAAATTGTATAATTGATGTCGGGGCAGGCAATGATAGTTGTGAAATAACAACACCTAAAATAACGGCAAATACTAATACGCCGACGATAATAGGCTATAGTGAAAGTGCTGATTCCCATGTCAAAATTATCGGTAGTGAAGAAATACTAAAAGTTAATTTAACAATGGATGGTAAAACTTATTATGCCCAATCAAAGCACGATGCTACAACTAATAAGGTAAACTTTAATGCAAATGGTAACGCAATAGATGCAACCAGTAAAGAATGTACGATTTCTGAAACTTTTAATGGTACAGCGCAAGGAACTAGTTGCCCTGTCACAACGCCTAAGATAACTGCTCCAACTGTCACTCCTACCATAGTCGGCTATAATCAAACAAGTACCGCTACGATATCCCAAGTAGGAAGTGCTGCACCATTAACTATAGATTCGAATAATAAAGGGAAAACTTACTATGCAATAACAAGAAATGACCCCATTTCTCAAAGTGTTACATTTAATGCTAATAATAATACCATTGCCGCTACGAGTGCAAGTTGTTCAATACCATCTTCTTATAATGGTAAAACGCAAGGTAATAGTTGTACACTTAAAACCCCTAAAATAACTGCTCCAGCTGCAACCCCCACAGTATTAGGATATAGTCAAAATTCCGCGGCGACAAATGCTGAAGTAGGAAGCGAAGCATCTTTGACTGTGAATGCAAGTAATAAAGGGAAAATTTATTATGCAATAACGCGACACGATGCCGTAACATATACCGTAACTTTTGAGCCTGGTTTAAATACTTCAGCAATTGGTGCCCCAAGTGGTTCTTGTAATATTACGGCTACGTATAATGGTGTCGCTCAGGCTGAAAGTTGTACAATAGTAACCCCAACTATAACAAGAAGTTCTACTAGTTATGATGTTTTAGGCTGGGCAACAGTGAAGGAATCAACTCTTGGTGTGGCTGCCGGGTCAAATATTACTGTTTCCCAAAATGGCCTTATTTATTATGCTAACTGTGCTGTCTCGCTTACTATTACAGTCTCGGTAGCATCAGGTGGTTACGCAGCATCTTGCAAATCAAGCTATGTCCAAGGTAATAGATGGCGCTTTACTTATTCTTTACCGACTGGAGTATCAATAATGAAAAAAGCAGGAAAAATATGTTATGCAGGTACTAAAGATTATTGTCGAAGTCGAAGTTCAGGAAATGGTGAAGCAAGTGGTTCTGCTGGATGGGCTTGTTTTGTTGATTCAAAAAACAGATGGGAATTTTACCGTTCAGGAGGCACGGTTAAAGTTGTAGATATGAAAAATAGTTTAGGTGTAAAGAAAAGCAAGTCTAAAGCAGCGTAAAATAAAAATTAGGAGAACAAGATGAAAAAAAGAACAAAGATAATAGTTACTATTATAGTATGTATAATCACAATTCTAATGTGTGCTATAATACCAATTATAAAAGAGCCAAAAGAACCGCAAATGCACAATGATCTGGAAGTTGTAAAAAAACATTTAATTCAATTATTAGAAAAAGATTTTATTAATGAAAATATGACTATCGATCAGCTAGAAAAAATTATTGGTGGCGATGTTTTTCCGGAAGATATTATTTTGGGCCCAGACTCATTTATAATGGCTAAACCTTCACAAAAATTGATTAAAAAATATGATTTAGCAGAATATGTAGAAAAACAAGAAAAATTTGCTCAAAAAATTCAAGAAGAATATTTGAAAGAATATGAATATGAATTAACGGAATCCGAAGTTTTACATGATGGCATAGTTCAACATATCGATTTTGTTTCCATGTATTATGGAATGTACGAAGCTGATTTTAATGAACTTTTAGATTGGATTGTAGAAAGGAAATCTATTAATTTAATGGCGGAAAACATTTCTGAGCAACAAGAAATAGAGTTATATAAATATAAAATATTAATAATGGAAACATTAGATAATAATTTTGAAGTATATAAAAATGTTTTAAAAGAGAAAAAATCAACCGAAATAGTTTATCAAAATGATAAACCGGCAGATAGTGATGAATTGCTTACTCTTTTAGCAAATATGATTGGTCAAACTTATCGTAACGCGTATAATGTTGATAAAAGCAGATTGGAAAGTTATAAACAACAGTTAATTGCTAAATTATAATGGGTAGATTATAATGTTTATAAAATAAAATATATGTGTCAATAATTATTAGTTGACACATATATTTTTAATGTGTTATACTAAGGGCAAATTGAAGGAGGGAATAAAATGGCAGTCAAGTTAAGACTTAAGAGAATGGGGGCCAAACAAAGACCTTTTTATCGAATTGTGGCAGCAGATTCAAGAAGTCCACGGGATGGACGTTTCATTGAAACGGTTGGGACTTATGATCCTATTAAAGTACCAGCATTAATTACAATCGATGAAGAAAAAATAATGAAATGGTTAAATAATGGGGCTCAACCAACAGATACAGTTAAAAGTATTTTGAAAAAACAAGGTATTGTGGCTAAATTCGCGGAAAGTAAAAAACCGATAAAGAAAAATAAAACTACCAAAACTAGCCCTAAAAAAGAGGCTAAATAATGAAAGATATTATTGAATATACGGAGTTTTTAGTTAAAAGTTTATGTCGGGAACCCGATTTAGTTAAAGTGGAAAGTTTTCCTTTAGAAGAAGGGGAATTAATGATTGAGGTTATTGTGCATAATTCCGATATGGCCAATGTCATTGGGCGTAATGGAAAAATGATTAGTGCAATCAAGACCTTAATTCAAGCCCATAGTTCGTTAAATAGTCAACAAAAAGTTAAAGTTAATGTTGATTCTTTTTAAAAACTTTGTTTACTTTTTAAAAATTCGCGGAGCATTTTGGTAAGTGCTCTTTTTTCTATGCGCGAAACATAACTGCGCGATATTTTTAATTCTTGGGCAATTTCTTTTTGGGTTTTTTCCCGGGTATTATTTAAACCATAACGTTTAACAATTATTTCTTTTTCGCGGGTATTTAAAAGATTGAGATATTTATTTAATAAATCAATATTGTCTTTTATGTGAATTTCATCGATGATATCAGGGCCATCGTCTTTTAAGACATCAATTAAGCTGATTTCATTGCCTTCTTTATCAAAACCGATGGAATCATTTAAACTAACATTATTGGTGGTATTTTTATTGGCGCGAAAATGCATGAGAATTTCGTTTTGAATACAACGAGCCGCATAGGTGGTAATTTTGGTTTTTTTGTTGTTTTTGTAAGTATCAATTCCTTTAATAAGGCCAATGGTTCCAATACTGATTAAATCATCCGTATCGGTATTTTTACTATCAAATTTTTTAACAATATGGGCGACTAAACGCAAATTATGTTCGATCAGTTTATTACGGGCTTCCGTACTGCCTTGTAACATTTCGGTAATGCATTTTTCTTCTTCCGCGGGACTGAGGGGTTCGGGAAAGACGTTGTTAGAATAACTTCCCGTGAAAAAAACTAAACTTTTAAAAAAATTAATTAACGCTAAAAACATAAAACACTTCCTATTTAAGTATATTTAAATACTAGGTAAAATATTGACAAAAACGCCTTTTAGTGATAGGATAGGGAACTATTGAAGTTTTTAGGAGGTTTTGATATGTTTGAAATTAGCAAAGAATTAGTTAATACAGTTTTTAAAGAATACAAATTATTAAAGCAAAAAGAAGTATTAACGGAAAAGGAAAGTAAAAGATTAGAATTTTTGAGCTATTTTTTAGATAAAATAGCGTATTATCAAAAAGGTATGACGGAAGATTTAGAATTAACTAGACGGGATGTTTTAAAAATGAAAGCGTCTATATTAGTTAAATCTAAAGAATTTCTTCAAGTCTCAAAAGCCACAGCGGCTTTATTCTTAGCATCAACAATTTTTATGGGAACGGCGAAAGGTTGTAGCAAAGATAAAAAGCAAGATGATAACCAAATAAAGATTGAAGATACTTCTTTAAGTGATGATAATCCCATTGCTAATGGGGAAGAAATTGTTGTTCCTCCCGTTAGTTTAAATAATCCTGTTAGTTTAAATAATACTGTAGGTTATAACGAAGCATACCGTAACGATTACCAAGCCTTAATTGATAAATATGATCTTGAGTATGCCAAAGCAGTTGATTACGTCAATCGGGCTTATGAAATTCAAAGTATTAATTTCTTTAAGGAAACATTAATTAGTGAAGTAGCCGAACTTTTAATGGCAATTGATGATGGTAGTTTAGTCATGGAACCAAATCATAGTATTCAGAATAATATTAATATGGTCTTTAATCAACCGTTAAATGAACAAATTATGGGTAATGTTAGTGAAGAAAGCTATAATATTGTCCGGATGATGCCCAAATTTTTTCCAGAAAATAGTGACGCTCGGGCTTTCTTAAGTTATTATGCCACTTTATGTGAAAAAGCCTTACAAAATCAATATGATACGGCTAATATCGCGGAGGCTTACCAATATTTACAAATATTTACTTATAATTTATTTAAAAATGGTCATACCGAAACCGAAGTTTTAAGTAATGATGCGACTTTTAATGAAAACGCAACTGTCGTAGACGAATATGATTGGTATATTATATTGGAAAGTTTTGTAAAACCAACGGTTAGTTTCTTTACGCCATATGCTAATAATGATCCAGAAATGCAAAAGTGGTTAGATCTTGAATGTTTGATGGAATCAGTTGTTGATTATTCTAGTGTGCAAGATTTATGCCGTAAGAGAGGTGAATAATCATGTACGAAGAAGAATCTAGACATATAAATTGGGCCAATGTTATAAAAAAAGGATTACTCATTCTTTTAGGGGTAATTATTGTTTTATTAATCATTTGGTTAGTTATTAAATTAAATAAAAGTGCTTCTGAAAATAAAGTTAATGATAATAATGATTCAAATATTCAAAATGATACAACAAACCTAGATCATGATTTTTACTCAGCTGAATTTATTGAAAATTATCGTTATTTTCATGATACCGTTAAAGAATTTTTCTTAATTGGTACTTTACCAGAAAATAATAAGAGTATTACTTATACTTTAAAAGATTTAATTACCAAAGGAATTATTTTACCTTTTGGGGAAAATGGTACAGCATGTGATCAAGATGAAAGTTATGTTACGGTAACAAATACGAATAATAAGTATGAAATGAGTACCAATTTAGTATGTAATGGTAGCATTGCTAAAACGACAGAAGAATTAGGTTGTAATCAATTATGTACAGGTAAAAATTGTCCTAATCTTCCTGCTTCTGAAAACAAAGAAGAAGAAATAACTGATTATGAAAAAGTAACCGAATATTTACATAAACAATCATATAGTACTACGGAAACAAATTATAGTTGTAAAAATGGTTATACATTAGTCAAAGAAGGCAATAATGCAACTTGCGTTCGGAAAACAAAATCTGTCAAAACAACATTTAATGGTTTTGATTATTATTGTCCTGAGGGCACAATCCAAGTTGGTACAGGTGCCAGTACAAAATGTTTAGTTAAAAGTACTGATAGTGTGGCCGCAAGTTATAAAAATAGTTATTCTTGCCCGGAAGGTTATACGATGACGGGAAGTGGCAATAATACGAAATGTATTAAACAAAATGCTCAAGAAGTCGCGGCTAAATACACCTTAGAATATAGTTGTCCTGCCGGTTATGCTAAAACTGGTGAAGGGGAAAAGACAAGTTGTCAAAAAGTAGAAGATAAAACGGTAGCCGCTCAAGCAACAACTACATATAGTTGTTCAAGTGGGACACCAAATGGTACTAAATGTAGCGTAAAAAGTTCTTATACCACAAATGCTACGGCACATTATAGTTATTCTTGTCCTAAGGGTGGTAAGATTGTTAATACGAAATATTGTCGGGTAACTACGGCCGCCAAATACATTACGACAAAAACTAATCAAGGAAGAACTTATAATGGCTGTACGTTATCTGGTACTTTTGTTCCAGCAAATTGCTCTGGAACCAGTTGCTATCAAACTAATTATCGTTATTATTGTAAAGCCTCATCTTATGATTACAATGCCACTAAAAAAGTAAGTTATTATAGTTGTAGTTCCGGAAAAGTAAGTGGCTCTAAATGCGTTCATACCAGTACAACTTCAGTAGATGCGCAAGCAACAACCAAATATAGTTGTGAAAAAGGTACTTTAAATGGTCAAAGTTGCGTTATTAGTGAAACGAAAACGACAAATCCAAGTATTACTAAAAAGTATTATTGTGATGATAACTATAAGATTAATGGCGATAAATGTATCATTTCAAGTAGTGATATTATCGATGCTACTGTTACTAAAAATTATTATTGCAAGGCTGGTTATGAATTAAATGGAACGACATGTTATAAAGAAAATAATAATTATGTAACGCCAAATAGAGTAACAAATACGAAGGCTTGTCCTGATGGTTATACTAAAGTAAACGATGGCAATCAAAATTTATGTGTTAAATATAATACCACTACTATTGAACCAACAAAGAAAACTAAAACAGTAACGAAAGATCGTTATAAATGGAGTACATCATATGTTTTAGATGGTTGGGTTAATACAGGTAAAACGAGAGAAACAAAGGTCGCTAGTTCCAAATAATCAATTGCTAAATGCAATTGATTATTTTTTTCAAAAAGACTTGCAAATATATATATATATATATAATTAAAGGGAAAATAGGTGATATATATGAAACACAATTTTTCCTTTTTAATTAAGATAATTGTTTGTTTAAGTATCATTTCGCTTATTTCTATAACAATTAATATTTATTTAATTTTAAATCCGCGAGAAATATTAAGAGAATACAAGGATAATACATGGCCAGATGCTAAATATAAATTTAATGAAACTTTAAGTGGTTGCGAAAATGGTAGTAAACTTATCTGGGATGAAGAAACTAGAAGTGCTAAAGTTAATGCTCAAAGTAGTGATAAATGCTATCTTTATTTTGATCATGAGAAATTTACCCAATATTTAATAAATTTATATCAAAAAGCTGGCGAAAATAATTTGTATTACCATGATGGCAATAGCAATGATAGTAATAGTAATTTAGAAGCGGGAGACTTCAGTTATAGATATAGTGGTTCTAGTGCTAGCGTCAATAATTATGTTTGCTTTGGAGGAGAATGTTCAAATGAGGTTGCTGACCCGGGATATAAAAACTTATATCGCATAATTGGCTTGTTTAAAAATAATGCTGATCAATATGAAATGAAAATTATCAAAGCAGATGAAGCCATCAAAGAGGATTTAGGGGAAGGAACGTATCCAGAAAATGCGTACATAAAAGACATTAATCCAACTTTAAATTATAAAGGAAAATTTACAAAAAATTTTTATTATTCATGGAATGATACAGCAGGCACAACAGAAGAGGATAATAATGTCAATATGTGGAAAGAGAGTAATTTAAATACTCAAAATTTAAATAAAATATTTTATGAAAGTATACAATCACCATATAAAGATATGATATCTGAACATGAATGGCAAGTAGGAGGATCTTCTGATTTTGGCAATGCCAAAGCAGTATACGAATCCGAACTTGGAAATAATAAATTAATAAGTACAAGTAATAATTGCTATACACAAGGAAACCCAAGTAAAGCAAGACAATGTAATTTAGAAAACGACTTAACTTATAAAGCCAATGTGGGATTAATGTATATAAGTGATTATATGTATGGAACTTTACCTGAATTCTGGAATACAAAAGCAGAAAATTATAGTAATGAAGATGTAAAAACAAATAATTGGATATATATAGGATTATCCGAATGGACTATTTCTCGACGTTCGGATTCTGGCTTCAATGCACGTGGCGTGCACTACCCAGGCTATGCAGGCATCACCAATCTGGCAGTTAACGACTACGGAATCAGACCAGTCCTATATCTCTCATCTGACGTAAAAATAACCGGAGGATTGGGAACCGAAAAAAATCCATATAAATTATCAATGTGAAGAAAACTAAAAAGGCAAAAAATTATGATATATTTTTGTCTTTTTAATTTTCATTTAGCCTAATTTTTGATACAATATAAATAGGTGAAAGTATGAAAGGACAAGTAAAAAAATTTAAAGTTGTGGATGAAGAATTTACTTGTTTTAATTGTGGGTTGTTAGTTAAACCTTTAGGATATACATCCCGGGATCATTGTCCTAATTGCCTTTATAGTAAACACGTTGATATAAATCCTGGAGACCGGTTAAATTCTTGCCAAGGAATTTTGAAACCTATTGGAATTGAAAAATATAAAGATACTTTTAAAATCATTTATCAATGCACAAAATGTGGCATAATTCACAAAAATATTATGGCTCGTGATGATAATATGGATTTAATTATTGAACTTTCGAAAGGAGTAATATGAAAAAGTTAATTTTAGTTGATGGTAATAATTTGATGTTTCGTTCTTATTACGCAACGGCCTATTCCGGCAGTATTATGCGCAATTCTAAGGGGTTTCCAACGAATGCTTTATATGGCTTTGCGGCTATGCTCAATAAAATAATTTTAGAAGAAAAACCGGTTTATATGTGTGTGGCTTTTGATGTTGGCAAAAACTTTCGGAAACAAGAATACGATTTTTATAAAGAAGGCCGGATTGCCATGCCGGAAGAACTGAAAATGCAAATGCCGGTAGCCCGGGAGATATTAGATGCTTTAAATATTAAATATTTAGAATTAGAACCCTATGAGGCTGATGATATCATTGGAACACTTGTTAAAATGACGGAAGCGGATAAAGATTTTGCTTCGACGATTGTTTCAAGTGATAAAGATTTACTCCAATTAATAAGTAAAGAAACCGAAGTTAAACTTTTAAAACAAACTGGTTATATTCGCTATACCAAAGAACAATTTGAAACGGATTATGGTTTTGAACCAATTAAAATGATTGATTTAAAGGCCCTAATGGGCGATGCCTCCGATAATATCCCGGGGGTTAAAGGAATTGGTGAAAAAACGGCCATCAAATTAATTCAAGAATACGGTAGTTTGGAAAACTTATACGAAAATATTGATACGGTAACCGGGAAAACCCAAGAAAAGTTAATTAATGATCGCGATAATGCTTTTATGA
>CANRAJ010000009.1 GCA_947628545.1 uncultured Bacilli bacterium
AGAAGGAGTTTTTATTTTCAACTCACCGCTTAAGCTTTACTGAACCCCTAGCCTAGCTAGGGGTTTTCTTTATACAAAAAAGCAATCTTCGAAAAGATTACTCATTATCGTCATCATCGGCGAAGAAATCATCGAAAAATTCATCATCGGAAATTACATTTTCGTTGACAATAATACTATCGGCATCAACGTTAATTTTCGGTTTGGCCTTCTCATTATTTTCCTCTTCGGTCACTTTTTCAGCAACTTTGGTTTCGACTTTTGGTTCCTCAGGTGAGGCCTTTAAGGCCGCTTTTTCTTCATTTTTCGCTTTTTCTTCTTCTAATTCAAAGGCCTTTAGTTTTTCATCGATATCTTTTAACATCGCATCCAAATCTAAATTAGCCATCGGTTTATTAGGGTTATTAGAATTTGTACTTGGCATTGATGCTGGATTCATACCTCCACTTGGCATCGCAAACGGATTGGATCCCATATTGCCAAACGGACTTCCAAAAGGATTCATCCCCATACTTGGATTAGCACCTTGTTCAGCCATTAATTCGCTCCGTTTATCCATAACATATTTTTTTAAATCAAACAATTCAACTGGCCGTTTAACCCTTTTAGGATATGGTTCTTCAATTTTCGGAATACCCCAGTCAATTTTAAAATCCGGTTGGAGTTTAATTTTAAATGGATTAGACCGTGTCCGAATTAAAATACCTTCAAACATTTTCATTTTTTGTAAATCGGTAATCGAAGCCAAAGGCCGGGTGGCATTTTTATCTTTATCATCGGTAACTTTAACTTCCCCACACATTTTACTAATTTCTTCAAGGGCTTTTAATTCCGAACTAATTAAATAAATTAAGTTATTACAATTACCCCGAATAATTTGGGCAACTTCTTCGCCATATACCGAATTAAGTTGGGCAAAGTCTTGAATAATAAAGGTAAAACGAATTAACCGGCTCCGGGCAGCCGAAATCATGGAATCGACATCCCGTAAAGGAGGCATATTAGCAAATTCATCCAAGATAAAGTTCGTGCGGATTGGTAATTTACCACCCTTTTCTTGAGCCACATCAATTAACGTTTCATAACATTGTTTAATAAAGATTGTCATTAAACTATGGTAAGTTTTCTTTTCATCATGAATAATCATGAAAATAGCAGTCTTGCCATCACCAATACTTCGCAAATCAAAGTCGCTATAAGATAACATTTCACTTAAGTTTTCTTGGGTTGAAAACTTCCGAATCTTTTGCCGGAAAGTTGATAGGATACCACCTTTCGTATCCGTTGGAGCATTAATCGTATTAGAGGCAAAGATATAAGGACTGGAACTTTCCCCTTTAAAGCGGAAATATTCATTAATGTAATGACTCGTACCACACCGTTCTTCCCCAACTGTACTCATTAAGTTAATACTATTTAAATTAATTTCCTTTTCTTGGGCATCCATAAAAAGCCCCAAAGCCAAACCGGAAAAATAATCGGCCGCACTTTTTTCCCAGAAATCCGAATCACTTTTATTATTCGGATCATACAAAATATTTAACGCGATATCATCTAGTAATTCCGTAGCCTTATCTAAATTACCGGCTTTATAATATTGATAAGGTAAAGTTAAGGGATTCCAAGCATTCCCATTTTGAGGTTCCCGAAAGTTTAAAACAATAATATTATAACCCCGACTCTTTAAGTAATTAGCACTGTTTTTATAAAGTTCTCCTTTGGGGTCGGTAATAATCATACTTTCGCCTTTTTTGGCTAAAAAGTTAACCATCGGTTTAACAATTGTTTCGGTTTTCCCACTACCAGTAGACCCTAAGATTAAACTATGATATTCCCCATTATCAATATAAGTTTCTTTACTGTTATTAATAATTGGAATGCCCGCGGCATCTAATGTATCGGCATATCGATTGATTTTAACAATATCTTTACCCTTTTTAACTTCTTTTTCATCGGCCCATTTCGCATAGCCATCGCTTTCCTTTTCTTTGATTTTAATCCCAATACCACCTTTTTTATCTTTTTTAAAGATATAAGAGGAAACACTTGAGAATATACCAACCAAAACACCAATAAAAAGAATAATGGTCACGGGTAAATAAGGCATAATAAAGGCTTTAAAGGGTAATAGACCATAAAAAACCCCTTCATTAATTAAAGAAGAAAAATTCAAAACAGCAATAGCACAAAGATATAGTAATAAAATACTATAAAGAATAAACATTAATAAATCTTTTTTATCTACTTTGAACTTCATTCTTTTTCTTCCTTTCCCAAATATTATACAAAATATTTAAGTGTTTCTCAATCTATTTCTTTTTAAATTTTATACTAGCCAAAATAACTCCCCCAAGAATTATAAAAGCCCCACCTATAATAATTATATTATATTTGCTGTTATCTTTTTTTTCTGTTTTATTATCATTATCTGTTTGACCTGAATCTTGATTTTCTTCGGGTAAGGGATTAGTTATTTCCTTACTGGTATCATCTGATTTTGCCAATGTTAAGCGAATTGGCTTATTATTATAATTTTCCCGCGTAATATTCCAAGTATAAACATTATCATCCACACTATCAGCGTTGGTAACAATAACTTCTAAGGATGTTTTTATCTTAACAGTTATATTATTCAATATAGAATAGTTATCAAAAATTTTACATTTATTACTAGTTCGAATTAATATATATTCATCTTGTCTTTGAATATCCAATTCATCGAAACAACTTTTTATTGCATTAGAGCGATAAAAATCGTTATTATCGAAAGTATGACTTAAAGTTAATCCTTTAAAATTGCCATTTTGGTAACCTTTTAAATCATAATAAACTGTTCCATTTTGATAACCGCCTTCATAAAAATTATAATTTGCCGGATTAAAATAAATCGGTTCATAATATTCATTTTGGGATAAATCAAAATAATCAATTAAATTTTTATCTTGATAAACTTCGGGAACTTCTAAACTCGTATCCGTCATTATATCAGTTTTTTCCTCATAATTCTCGGCATCAATAGTTAAATTATATTCCACCGAACAACCCGTCATTGTTAATAAAAATACTGTACCTAAAATAATAATTTTTTTTGACATACTATACTCCTTTCTGGACTTTACATTAATATTTATTCTGCTTTTTAATAACAATTGTTAATACTACCCCTAAAATAATAAAACTTCCAAGAATAATAAAGATGTTAAAATTATTACCTTTTGCTTTTTCCTTAGATACTTCTTTAGTTTCTTTTAACGAATAGTTAACTTCAATTGATTTATTATTATAATTAGTTCTATTAATCAACCAAGTATAGGTATTATTATTAACTTCATCTGCGTTATTACTAGTTATATTAAAATCATCACTAAATTTTAAATTAATCTTAATTTCCGTTAATTCTTCATAATAGTCAATACATGAATTAAAATTATTCGTACTTAATTTATAATTATTATCAGCAATTTGCGCAATGCTTACATTTTTATAACAATAATTTACTCCCGTACCATTAAGATAATTTTCATAGGGGAAATCATATTTATATTCTGTGTAATCTGGATTTTGCATAATATCATAATATTCAATATCGGGAATTTTTTCATTATCTTCACTGGCCCCTTGATCATTAATATAAGCGGTAATGGGAAAATTATCATTAGTTAGGCCAAAAACAATTGTATCTTCAGAAACCGTTTGTTTAGTTAAATAGGCATTATATTCTGCAGTGCAACCGCTTAATAAAAATAATGAAATTAATAATAAGACTTTATTTTTCATTGTCTACTCTCCTCTCGTTAATTAAAGTTGACCAGCACGGAAGGCCTTAGAAAATTTATCGGAATCCGTATATAATTTGTTGCTTTTATTAGCGTAAAAAGAATCCATATTAATAATTTTATTTTGGGAATCGGTAAAAGAAACAGTACTAATTTTTACCCCTTGATCGCCTCCCGCCGCATGGGCAATATAATATTTCTTGGCTTTCTCATCAACTCCAACTACCATCATTATATGGCCGGGATGCCACATTAAATCGCCAGGTTTACCAACTTTTTTGCCCTGCAAATTATATTTAGGGGTATATGGATAATTTATTTTAAATCCGCCATTATATAAAGCCCACATTACAAAACCTGAACAATCGGGGCCATAACGATAATAGGTTCGATAAACCGGACTACCAAAATAATAATGAATCGAACTTCCCCAAAGGGGATCAACACCATAAAATGTTCCCGATGCCGGATTGGGAACGCCAACATTACCACCATGTTGTCCACCATACGTATAAGGAAGTCTTATTTGATATTTTTCATATAGACCACCAACTAAAGATACCGCCGCGGCCACCACGCCATTACGGGTTCCTACCCCAGCATTAATAACATTTTTTAATATATATTCGTTAAATTCTTTATAAGTGGTATTTTTTTGAGCCAACTTAGACTTTAAAGGTTGGGTTAAAACGTCATTTAAGCCACTACTAGTTACTTTGGTATAATTGGTTGATATTTCATCATCGCATGACGCTCTCCGATCCATAACCCCTTCCGAATTATAATCATCATAATTTTTAATAGTTCGATTGTAAAATTTATTTTGATCGGAATAATCGCCGGTTACAAATAAGGCAAATTCGGCTTTTCTTCTTTTTTGTAAGCCAACTTGAACTCCATAAACTCCATTAATTGTAGCATGATCATAATCTTTCATTGCATCCCATAAGCCCATATAACTTCCTTGAACATAGGCTTTAATTAATTCTTCCGTATGACCAGGACCCAAGTTATAATTAAATGAAGTTAAAGCATCTTTTTGAAATTGCGTTAATTCCACATCATATTTTTCTGCGTAGACATCGATTGGTGGCGCAAAAGTATCCTCTAAGATAAACAGTTTAATTTTTTCAATAACAATTTTAGGAATGCAAATACCAACATCAATTCGAAAATTAGAGCCTGATTTATGAAAATAATTTGCCCAGCCATTTTGGCGAATATAGGCTGCAACACTGGTAGAGGAAATAACACTATTAGTAAGCCCGGGGCCAATACTTATGGCGCCATCATGAATATCATAACCACGATACCCATTGCCTTTATCACAAGTATCAGCCTGGGATGCTCCTTCGAAAGCATCCAAAAAGGAAATTAAAGTTCCCCCATGTCCTTCAACTTCACATTTAGAATTATCATTACCCGCGATGGTTGAAAAAGACACCATCAAAATGATTAATATAATTACCAATAAAACTCCACCAATGGCAATAAACGGAAGCATTCTTTTCCAAAAAAACAACTTTGATATGGTATTTTCGGTAGTTTTAGCCACAGTTCTAATGGTTTCTCCCGGAGAACTTGAATTTTCGGCTTCAGAAGAACTCTCTTCTGCGCTTTCTGAAGGATTTTCTACCTCTTCCTCATTTAAATTTTCTTCAGTTTCATCCGTTTCTTCATCATCGTCTAAATCGGTTGGAGCCCCTAAATTAAGCCGCCGACTATTGGGATTATATAAAAGCCGGTTTGGCCTACGAGGATTATTAATTTTAGGCGTATCGATATCATCAAAAGAAGTAGCAGATTCTTCTGCTACATGTTTATATTTTCTTTCTTTATCGTCCGCCATAATCCTTCACCACCCGGTTTATGCTAGTTCTATAGTCCGCCCCCTGAACCAAAGGAATCTAATTCTTCTTGACTTACAACGACTCTAATGCGCATTCGTCTGTTACCACATATAAATAACGCATCGCCTTGATCATAATATTTAATAGATTCTTTTTCGCTTTCATTCAAATCGATTAATTTCGATAGATCTTCCACGGCTTGTTTTCTTAAGCCCATGATTAGATAATAAGAAGCATTATCAAAGATGGCTTTACCATGCATAATTAAGTTTGGTGCCGCAAAGTCGGTTGGTTGTTGGGTAATGATAATAGTACCAGTATTGTATTTCCGACTCCGTCTTTGAATTTGGGCTAAGAATTCTGCCCCTAATTCGTTATGACTAGATAAAAGCACATGGGCTTCATCAACTTGCATAACCGTATTAACATCTTTATTTAAGCATAAACTCCACGCATATTTTAAGACGTTGAAGAATAAGGCATTTTTAATATTTTCATCGCCATTCATTAATTCTTTAATATTAAAGACAATGAAATCACTTTGAATATTTAAAGTTGTCTTCCCCGTGAAATAATATCTTAATTCTTTAATTAGTGGTCGAATTTTAAGTTCCAACCGTTCCATGATATCGCGTTCATGGGTGGCATCTACCATGGAAAGCAAACGGCCTTTAATCGTCGCATAAACATCATCAAAGGTTGGATAATCATTACTAGTTAAAGTTGTATAATCCGTATCAAAATCAATTTTAAACCGTTTATAAGTATCTTGGACAACTTCACTAAACATATTTAAAACATCTTCTTCAATATTAGGAGAATAATATTTCATAAAGGCCTTTAATTGTTGAATCGTTCTTGTTAAAACAGTATAACCAAGGCCTTGGGATATTTCTTCTTCATCGGCATCAATAACGATTTCCAAGGGATTAATCATCCCAAAATCGCCACCTTTACCAAGATCTAAGAAATCTCCCCCGATGGTCTTACACATTTCTTCAAGTTCCCCTTCGGGATCGACACATACCACTTTAAAGCCATTCCGTAAATGGGTGCGAAGCAATAATTTGGCTGCCGTTGATTTCCCACTACCGGAAGTACCTAAAATGATAATATTGGCATTATTCCGATTATTTTCTTTTTTAATTTGATAGAAAAATTGGTTAAAGAGAATAACTCCGCCGGAAAAATCGACACCCAATAAAGTGGCATCGCCAGGGTCTTTAATACTATCAAAAATAAACGGATACATTCCCGCAACCGTAATTGATGGAATTGGTGTTCCAATTCTTTGTTCAATATCTTGAGGTGGAAAAATTGGTAATATCGATTTTAAGGCCTTTTCTTGTTCAAACATTAAAGCAATTGCCCGCATTCCCATTGCTTCCAAATAACTTTTAACTTGCACTTTTTTAAGTTCTAATTCTTCTTTATTATCTGCCGTAATTAAAAGATGCATTTGAAAATCAAAAATTCGCGCTTGTGTAGCCGCCAACATTTGAATAAATTGTTCCAAAGATTCATAATCTTGCCGAATTTTTTCTTGCATCGTTTGATCTTTTTCATTTTGATACCGCATTTTTAAATCAGCAATTTCTTTATTTAACATTTTTTGTAAGACCGAAAAAGGTATTGGAATATGTTTAATTGCTACTTTAACACCTTGAACATTCGTAATATTGGCCAAATGCCCTAAAGCAATATTTTTCGGAAAAGATACTACTGTTAAAATGGTATTATATTTTCCCCCTAAACGAAATTCGGTTGGTTTAAATTCCATCCCCTTTGGGGCTAGTTCACTTTTTAATTTCATCTTACATCACCGTCCCAAATGTGGTTTGTTCTCCACCATTTAAATAATTATCTAACACAACCCTTAAATCATTATTACTGGTCTGACTAGATTGTAAGCCCGCGGAGGCTAGTCCACTCATTAAATTGTGTAATTTCTTTTGAATAAGTTCCATTCTTTTTTCTTTAAATAAAATATAGTATTCGGTATCAACGACATTATATTCCGCACTCATAAATAAATTGGCTTTATTGATATCTTGCATGATTAATTTCTTAATCGCATTATTCGTCGCATTATTATATAGGATTTGTAATCTTGATAAATAAACATCAATATCAACGGGACGATCCGCAATAAGTAACCAAAATTCAAAATCAATGGAATTATATAAATTTCTTAAATTACCAATCGTATTTTCTTGGGCCCCAGCATCCATAATAAAGATATTTTTAGGCATTACTTTTACACCTGTAACATACTCACCAGTTTCCAGTAAAATCATACCATTAATTATTTGCTTTACTGGTAACCAACTTTCACTATACTTTGGATTTTCTTTACTATTTAGTTTCGTCTTGGTACTCATCGCTCACACACCATCCCTTCCAATAATAATTTCTCCGGTTTTTATAAAAATTAAATATATTAGTTATTAATTGCAGTACGTTATGATAATTAGGCACCGGCATAACCAGAAAGCCCGTCACAAGTGCTGGTAGCAAAATTAATATCAGTTCTCCAAACTTAGCATTTTGCATAATTATTAACATAACTATTGTTAAAGCACAACCCGTCCCAAAGATAATTAAATCTGTCGGCGTAAACCAACCTAAAATTAATTGAGACTTTTTCGTATTTGCCGGAATTATAAAATTATTCATACCTTTTTATCCTTTCTATAGATTTATTGCTATTTTTTCCCTTGCTTTTGAATTACTTCTTGACGAGCACGAGCAGCATCTGATGCTTTGCTTTTCGCTTCCGTAGCCATATCATCTAAGGAACTATATGCATTTTGACTATCAAAGTTATGTTCAAATTGTAATTGTGACGTCCTTGCCTTATTTTCAGCAATGCTTACTAAGTTTTGAACATCTTGTACTTGTTCTAATTTTACCGCTCCTCCAAAATCATCTCCATTAGCAATTCTATTAGCAGCTTCTTTAACTGTAGCCTTATATAATTGATTATACATTGCCTTATATTGATTAATTCGTTCGGAGTCTTCTAAGGACATTTCTCTGGCTCTTCTTTCTAGCTGTTGAGCATGAATTGAACTATTAACCGTTTGTGCAATAGTTTCTTCAGGAAATCCGCCTTGAGCTCTTAATCTTTGCACTAATTCTTCTTTAGCCATGGCTACGTAATCTTTCTTTCCTGCTGCGGCTTCCATTTTAGCCACTTCTTGTTCAACTACACCAATTGCTCGGCCTTGGAATAACCCATTAAATTCTTGAATCATTTCATCACTAACGCCCTTATATTCCACAGAAGCTGGAGTAAATGCAGCATTAGTTTTATTTTTATTAATTATATCTTCCACAGCTGTTTTAATATTATCTGTAGATTTAACAACATCATTAGCCGTATCAATGGTTCGATCGTAGGTTTCAACATTAGCACCAAGGCCTAAAAATTCTTTAGCATTTTGAGCCCGACCACGCCATACTCCGCCAAATTGAGCCCGATATCTATCTCTTTGGCGACCTCTTTCAAGAGTTTCATTTATGCCTTCGGTGGTATTTTTTCTAAAGTCATCCATGCTCTTTGAATTAAGGTTTCGCATAAATGCTCTTCGGCCACCGCCTATACCGCCAGCAAAGGCTGATGCCGCAGCACGCCAGCCATGCATTCCTGCACCTTGAGCAGCACGTAATCTTTGGCCAAAACCACCGGCTACTCCGCCAACAAGTCCAGCTGCCGCTAAAGCACCACCATTGCCGGCTCTTTCGAATAAACCTTTTAAGCCAAGATTCAAGTTGCCTGAATCAAAGCCAAAGATATCTTGAAGTAATTTTGGTGCTTGACGAATAAAGGCCACAATTCCCATAATTATAAATGCTTCAGCAATTGTTGCTTGGAATACATCTAAATTAGATAACGTCGCGGCTGCTAAAATATCTTTCCAATTACGACTAATAATGGTAATTAAGTAAACTCCTAAATACATTATAAAAATTCGAATAAATACTTCCATAAAAGTGGCTACTGTTAGTTTTACCCAATTATTAAATACATCTTTAGTTTTAGAACCAGGCATAACTCGACAAGCAACAGCAACTGGGGCAATTAGTTGATAAAAGATTAATTTTACAACCCTAACACCTAAATCAAAACAAAATAAGACAATACACCATAAAATAAATAATCCGGCGGCTTGAGAGAAAAGCCATAAATAGGTAATTGCTTTACTTGCCACATAACTAGGAACATTATGTGTATCAGATGATTTGTAATTAGCAATTTTAAAATTACTAGAACTGAAATTAAAGAAAGATCCATCTTTCTCTACTTGATCAAATAATTCATTAACTACTTCCTTAATATCCGCTTTTTCGTCTTCGGAATAGCTATCATCATTTTTGACATCAGTTTCATTAAAAGCAAAAAAAGCCCGATAAACAGTGACAGCAATCGTTCGACCACCGTTATTTTTATCATCTTCACCAAAATTATTTTCATCGTTTAAAATCAAACGGCCAATAACATCAGAATTTAAAATTACGGCCTGAATATCCGTGGCAACAGAAAAAATTGTTGGTAAAACAGCAATTATTACTAAAGAAATAACAACATTTTTAATTATATTAGGAAAAGAATTTTCTCCCTTAGCAAAATCATCTGGATTAATTACGGCTTTAAGAAGCGAATAAGATAAAGCAAAAAGCATAATAATACCTAAAACAATATAGATTCTTCTAACAATGCTACTATATTCAGCATCACTAAAAATCCGTAGTTGAGCCAAGAATAAGAAAATTTGATAGCACCAATCAATAACAGTATAAATAACCCCATCTAAAAGCAGTAATATTTTCATAAAACCAGTTGTAATGGTCCCAATAGGGTCTTTTATTAAGTCAATGACACTTGCTAAAAGAAGCATATTATTTCACCACCTTTTGCTTAAAATTATCTACGAAAATTATAGCATACTATATTTTTTTATGCAACGAAACACTCCCAAAATTATTTAACTTTTTATTAAATTTTTATTTTTTCGATGCAATTTAACTTTACCTTTTTGAATGTATGTTTGATAGGCCTCTTTAATCTCCGGATTATCGTAACTATTTTTTAAATTATTCTCGCAATCATTTTGATATAAGGCCTTACTCCGCTTGGCTCTAATTTCAGTCATTTTATTGATGGCATTAAGGGGTTGTCCAGCACCTCCAATACAGCCGCCCGGACAAGTCATAACTTCAATAAAATCGAAATTATCTAAAAGTTGTTTCTTTTCTTTGATGGTTATGGGTCGGTTAACAACAGCCACCCGCAGTTTCAGTTTTTTCATATCAATCACGGCTTCTTTAAAATCTTTTTCTCCTCGAAAAATAATTAAATTATAAAAATCTTGCGGCGCTTCTTCTTGATTTAAAAGATAGTAGGCCGTGCGCAAAACGGCTTCGGTTACGCCCCCAGAAGAGCCAAAAATAAGACCGGCACCACTGCCTTTACCAAGTAATTTATCATAAGCCATTGCTTTTAAAGATTTAAAATCAATATTCATTTCTCTAATCATCATTGCCAGTTCTCGCGTCGTAATGACAAAATCGACGTTTTCATCTTCAGCACATTCTTGTTTTTTGGCAACACAAGGTGTTAGGGCCACTAAAATAATTTTATCCCGCGGGATATCCGCAAAATCCGCATAATAACTTTTAACCATGGCCCCAATCATGCCAATCGGACTTTTACATGTACTTAAGTTTGACCTTTTTTCTGGCAAATACTTTTGGGCATAATCGACCCAAGCCGGGCAACAACTCGTAAACATGGGCAAATTTTCTTTTTTCTTTAAGCGTTCGACTAATTCCCGGGCTTCTTCCATCACCGTTAAATCGGCCCCAAATGTTGTATCAAAAACTTTAGCAAAGCCCAAGCGTTTTAAAGCACTAACCATTTGCCCTTCTAAAAAAGATCCTGGTTCATAACCAAATTCTTCACCAATGGCGACTCGAACCGCGGGTGAGGTAATAACCATTACTTGATAGGAAGTATCAACCAAATAATTTAATATTTGCCGGTAATTATATTTAGGTACTAAAGCCCCTGTTGGGCATGTTAAAATACATTGCCCACAATTAATACAATCATGATCAAAACCATTATTTTCTTGGCAAGTTTTTAAACACATACCACAATTAATACACCGTTCTTCAATTCGGCTAATAGCCACATTATTTTCCGAAACTACTACTCTTTTCATTTTACTTTGTTAACACTTTATACATTTTAACTAGTTTAACTAATAACTCATTTTCATCTAATTTAATATCATTGGTTGCAATCAAAGTCGCCAAACCATTAACATATAACCAATAATTCATAAATAAGGCCTTGGCATCATCAAAACTAAGATGTTGTTTATTAACTAAATTAACAATTGTTGATTGATTCCATTTTTCATCTAAAACATCATCTAAAGTTTTCCATTTTAAATTATTACTTAAAAATAAACTTTTAAATAAATTCTTATAGTGACTCGCAAATTCGACATAGGCCACGGATAAAGTTAATAAGGCCTTTTTACTATCAATTCGACTATTAATAAATACATCATATTGATGGTATATTTCTTTATAAATTTCGTCTTTAATTTCCTCCATACTTTTATACATTCGGTAAAGAGGTTTAGTCGAAATACCTAACTTTTTGGCTAAACTACGGGCATTAACCGATTCCCAGCCCTCATCATTAACCATTTTAACCGCGGCTTTTATGACATTTTCTTTCTTTATTTCCACAATTGCCGGCATATTATCCCTCCCCTATGGTAACTTATGTTTTCATTATATCATAAAAAATGGTTAATTTTAACAATTTTTTAAGTTAATTTGTTTTTTTTGATTTGGTTCTTCTAAAAGTAAAGCATTAAATTCTGCCATATTTTGCATTAATTCGGGGCCAAAAAACGCTTCTAATTTAGCAAGATATTGGCTACCAACTTCTGATGCCGTTAAAGCGGCATAATCAGCCAGCATTTCTTCAAAATCAACATTTTGCAAAACCGGATTATGATAAAGAGGATCTTTTAAGCCATTAAAATATTCTTCCCCATGACCATACAACGGTAAAATACTATTCGTACTACCCTCTTTATTTTCAAATAATTGTCCCTTAAAAATAGCATCGACAAAATCTTCAAAATAAGTTAAGGCATCATTATACGCCATAAAGTATTCTTCCCGATAATTTTCATAATCATTTCTAATTTTGGCTAATAGATAACTATTTTTTACTTTTGGCTCGTCAAAAGTATAATCACCTTGGCAACTTTTAATTAACGATTCCACAACATCTTTAGCCAAATTATTCATATCTTTAAAATGATAGTCAATGTATCTTAAAACTCCCTCAGTAGTTCCTAAAACTTGGGTAAATTCTTGCATAATACTTTGTTTATAATTTTCTTCCGTTTCATAATAATCTAGAATTGTAGCAATCATATGGGCTCGGACATTTTTTAAAAAAGTTTCATCGGTCACCGCCTTACGACTTAAATTAGCAAAAAATTCACGATAAAATTTTATATCGGTTAAATTTAAATTCGCCATTGCTTCTTTAATTGCCAAAGGAAATTGTCGCTTCATTTTGGTAATATGTAAAGCATGGGTAATTTCATGAATAATGGCCTCACAAGAATCCTCAACCGTAATCATTATCAAATTATCATGGGGTGAAAAATAACCATCAGACCCTAAGGCAAAGTGAAATTCGGGATTGTTTTTTTTAAAATCACCCAAAGCCCGTAAATAACGATGGGCTAAAGTTTCATTACGAATTAAAAGATCTCGCATTTTTTGCCGAACAATTTTTAAAGCAGTAGCATCGGAAGTTGCTCCTTGACTAAAAGAATAATCAAAATTAAGTAATTCGACTTCTTTAATTGGCCCTTGTAATTCAAAAGTAGGTCCTACTAAATCCGTTTCGCGATAAAAAGCCACATAAATTTCTTCTCGGGCTAGTTCAAACCGATAGTTATCATCCAAATCTGCATCATTCAAACTATTTTTTAGTTCATTTAAAGTATTACTTTTTTGGGCTTCCGCTACCATTTGATGAATGAAAGTTTCCTTATTGGAGTTTAAAGAACACATAAAAGAACTAAAATAATTTTGAACGATATCATCATAACGATGTAATTTTAATAAAACCCCAAATAATTGTTCATAAGTTGCTTTATCAAGCATAAAATCATCGCTAATAACTATTTTTATATGTGGACAATGAGTCAAAATGCTTTCTATCTCTGGCATTGTTAAAGTTAATATTTCAATAAAATCTAAAGTTGTAATTTTAGTTAAATAGGTAAATTTGTGATATTGGACAATTAATTTTAAAACTAAGGGATTATTAATTAAGGCTTGAGGGATATTTAAATCATTTTTAATTACATATTCCCAAAAAGACATCCCGGCGATCGTTAATTTATTTAATTCGGCACTAGGAAAAGTAAATAAAAGATACGGATTATTTGCTACAATTAAATCTAAAATTGTTTCATCGGGGGCAAAAGGACATTTAATAGTTAAATAATTAAAAGGTAAAAATTTATAATAGTCCCTATCATATTGCTTATTTTTTAAATAGGTTAAATAAATTTGCGGATCAGCATCTAAATTTGTAATAGATACTTTTTTCCCCTTTTTTAATAAAAAATCTAAGATATTATCATATGATCTTATTTTTCTTAAGGCAACAGAGGCCGGAATAGATAACGTATCTGGAATTTTGGCTAATATCTTTTCGGGATTACTAACTTTTGTTAATAACCAATTAATTTCTTCCGGACTTAAATGATCTTGTTTTAAAATATTTGTTACTTGATTATTCATAATTAATCACTTCACATTTTTATGTTTCCTATTGTTAATATCATAACATTTATTTTATTTTTTTCAAATA
This sequence comes from uncultured Bacilli bacterium, assembly GCA_947628545.1. Classification (GTDB taxonomy): domain Bacteria; phylum Bacillota_I; class Bacilli_A; order RF39; family UBA660; genus Onthocola_B. Next base: position 14,553 of record CANRAJ010000009.1, read on the forward strand.
TTTTCTTATTTTGCGTTATAATTACTTTTAGGAGATAAAGAAATGGATTCAAATAATCTGGTTATTAATCTAATTCATGACTATAAAAGATATCGTGATTCTTTACAAGAAGAACCACGTCTTATTGCTTTTGTCAAAAAACATCTTTTACCAAATATCCATGTTATGACCATTTTTTATATTATGGATTACGTGGCTGATCGCATCGCCGATGTTGCCTTCTATTATCGGGATTTAACGCCGCGAAAAGTTGCAAAAGTTAAATTACCTCCCGAACTCAAAGTAGAATGTATAGAACCAGATTATACACAAATTTCCGCCAATTATGCTAAAGTACTCGCAACTTTTGCCGAAATATTACACACTAATTTTAAACCCGAAGATTTAAAATATTTTTATCGCAATATTAAAAATATTTCTATTCAAACAATGGCTAAAGAAAATAATCCTACGACAAATTCCTTTATTTCGGGATATTATGTTTGTAATACTAATGAAATGTTTGTTTTAGAAAACGGAGCCATTAGTACTTTTTATCACGAATTATTTCATTTAGCCAGTACTTATGTTGATGAGGCTAATGGCACGATATACATTGGTTTTAAACAACAAAGTCATTCCTTAAAATATGAATTAGGCCAAGGACTAACTGAAGGCTATACTTCTTATTTAGCCAAAAAATATAGTAAAGATACTAATTATTGTAGTTACGAATTCGAATCTGATGTGGCGGCTGCTTTAGAAAAAATAATTGGGGTGGAAGAAATGCAATCTTTGTATATGCAAGGTAATTTAAAAGGTCTAATAATGGCTTTAAATCAATATGATAGTATTCCTCACATTATGCAATTTCTCCAACTTCTCGATTTTTATAACGACTATAACGATACTAATATGATGTATCCCCATTTAGAGGATAATTTAATCCAAAGCTATTTGCTTATAATAAATTTTTTAACTCGTAACTACGTATTAAAATTAAAAAATCAAGTCAGTTCGATGAATTTTTCAACGCCAGAAGATTACGAAGAATTTCTTTTACGACAGCTTATTAGTTTTATTGGAGCCTCAAAAATAACAGATTACAAACTAATTAATAAATATTTGAAAAAACATTTAGCCTATCGCCTTTATCGCGATGAACATAATTGTTTTTATATTGAACAACCCCTTTTCCATAAAGGAGGGCGAAATGGCAAATAACCAATATTTTGAAATTATTACAACGGATGGTAAAACTTTAAAATACCAAATAATAACGGCTTTTAAATTAGCCAGTACAGGAAAATATTATATAGTTTTTACGGATAATCTAGAACAAAAAACAATTAATATTTATGCCGCGAACTACGATCCGGATGATGATACTAAATTTGAATCCATCCAAACCGAAGCCGAATGGCAAATTATTAAAGATCAAGTAAATAAAATATTTCAGAAAACTCATATCAATTTAAAAAAAGAAAATTTTTGAAGTTTTCTTTTTTTATTCTTGTTTTCCTAAAACATAATAGCCATTGATTACTTTCCCAAAAACATAGTCGCCACTTTTCCATTCTACAATTATGTATTTTTGTCCAAAAATTTCTTGGTAAGTATAATGACATAAAGTATCAGGTAAAATTAAATTAATAAGATAATTTTGCGTATATTTTGTCGTGAAGGTTTTTCCCGAAGTATAACTTACGGAAACATTTCCCTTATCATCAAAAACTAATTTATCTAAAAGTAACATATCTTTAGAACTTTGGAGTTTTTGGGGATTAAAGAAAGCCGCATTATTAATATAATCTACAGTTTGCCAAGTTCCTACTACTCTTTCATCAGCAATAAATTCAATTTGCGTATTATCTTTTTGCCGAATATCATCAATACTATAATGATGATGATCAACATTTTCATAGACAGCCACTTTAGAATTAGATAAATCTATTTCATCCGTTACGGTTAAATATAATTTATTACCAACAATTTCATAATGATTGGGCTTGCCGGCAATAAAAATTGTATCTTTCGTCCAAGATATTACCCAATAAGGTTCGCCCTGTGGTAATAAATATAATTCTTGAATATTATAATCATCCTCGCCAAAATTATTGGCATCAGCATCCTCGCGGGTTTTAGCAATTCCCCGTAAAACCCATTTACCTAGGGCTAGTTCATCATTTACAAATAGCATTTTTAAATCATTTCCTTTCGTAGGAAGATCAAATTGTTTTAAACTTTTGATTTTGCTTTGCAAATTTAATATTTCTTTTTCATAATTTGCAATTTTTTGTCTAATACTTTCTTGTTTAAAAAACTTTATTTCTTCTAAAGAAAAACCCAAGTTTTTTAAAGAAATAATATTTTGCATGGTATAAATATTGTTCTCATCATAATAGCGATAACCCGTATAAAGGTTAACGTACTTAGGAATAAGTAAACCGATGGTTTCATAATATCTAATTGTTTTAATCGAAACCTGAAAAAGATTTGCAAAATCACCAATTTTATACATCTTTTCCCTCCTTCGCGCATAGTATATCCCTCCCCTTAAGGGACGAGTCAAGAAATTATTTTCGTTGCCGATAATTTAAACCCGGTATAACATCAATACTATTTAAATAACGATAAATATTTAAAGACATATTCTTAATTATGGCTTCACGACTTATTTTTTTAATACCCTGTTGATTATAAAAATAATATAAATTAGCATCCGGATTTTCATGAAAACCATTTTCATTAATACTAATAATAACGCCCGTTTGATAAGGCACTTCATCGGGATTAGCACTAACTCCTATAATCGTAAAACGAATAAAACTAGCAAGTTCTTCTTCGGTGAATAGCATCTTTTTTAAATTTAATAAATAAGATAATTGATCAATGCCCGAAAAATGTGATTCTTGCAATTTCAATAACAATATTTCTAATCTTTCGGTCAAAGAAAAACTATTTAAATTAATGGCTTTAGGATAATAGTCGGCAATAATATCCGCAAAAGTTTCTTCTTCTAAAAAAGGATATTTAAGTTCTTTTTGTTCTTGAACTGCCAAAATTTTATATATTCGTTCAAATGTCTTTTTAAATTGTTCTCGTGTTTGGGGACTACGATTATTGGAATTTAATCCTTTTAAGGGATGATTAAATTTAGCCTCGGCAATATCCCCTTGCAATATTGTCACTACCGCATCAGCACTTACCAAATATTCTTGAAACCGAAAATAAAGCAAAGCATGACCACCGCCAAACTTTTCGGCAAAGGTTTGATTTACTTTATAATTAATCCCTAATTCGGCTAAAAATTGCCCATAAATGGCTGTAAATTCATAACAAACCACTTTATTATTTTCCGGGCTAATGGTTTTCACATGATTCGCATCTTCATGCTTTGCCACTACTTTTCCTTGTTGTAAATTAGCATAAAACTCTTCATCATAAGTTAAAGTTTTACATAATTTAATATAGATGTATATAGCCTTTTCTAGTGGCGTGAAATTAGGATCCATATTTTTTAAAATATAATCATGTAAAAGAGGATTAACTACTACCTTAGCAAAATTAGGATCTTTAGTTGTTCTCATTAAATTAACTGCCTGATAGTCAACTAAAGAATAAGAAGTTAAATCTTGATAATGGGTCACAAATTTAATGGGAAATAAATAATTATTAAAGGTTTCGGGTGTAATATACTTACTTAAGGCATAAAAGAAATATTTTTTATCAATGCCTTTAATTGTTGTAATTTCTTTATCTAAACAAACCCGGACAAAATCAAAATTATCTAAATTTAAAAAAGTGAGAAAATCCGCGACTTTAAAAGTATACGTTGCCCCTTCAATTTCATAAGTTACTTCTTGATCAGCAACTAGTTTTTGATATTTATCAAAGGATATTTCATTGGCTAATAATTGATATTTACTAGTCAATTCTTGATTGGGTGTCTGATCGATTATTTTTTTCAAATTCGTTAATAACTCAGTTTTTGTAAATTCAATTCGGCCCATGGTATCGCCATTCGAAACGTAAGCAATAATTAAAAGGGGAATTTCGTCCTTAAATAATTTTTCCACATAATAGTAATATTCAGAATTTAAAAATAATTCTTGAAATAAATTAATACTTATGGTTTTTGCCAAGCCATATTTTAATTGCGAATCTTGTTCATAATTTTTATAATCTTGTTTAGTTAATAAAAGATGGGTTTGAGCAATATCTTTTAAATAGGGATATTCTTTAAGTAAATCTTGAATATTATCTGCTGCCACCATCTTTCACCTCTTCTTCATTTTATCATTAATCAAGAAAAAAGAAAAAGTTTTTCACTTTTCCTTTACTCAATTATGTCTAGGCCATTATCTTTAATATGGGCAATGAAGCGTTCTTTGAAGGTTTGTAATTCTTTTTGTTCGAGTGTTCGCGTATCACTACCTAAAGTATAACGAATCGTATATTTATTTTCATAAGTCCCCACGAGTTGTTGTTTTAAAATTAACTTTGATTTAAAACTATCTAGGATATCCACTAAATCCTGATACTTATTATCTTTTAAGATAATCGTATAGTCTAAAGCCACAACCGGATATTTACTAACCTCTTGGGCTAAAAGATCTTTTTTGGCTAAAGCAACATATTTATCAAAATCAATTTGGACTGTAACAATTACGTTCTTTTTGCCAAGTTTATTCGTATATTTTTGGGCTAAGACGTCTAATTTACCGATAGCATTATCATTAACCAAAATATTTTTACTTAAAGCCTTTTCGTAATAAGTCGCTACATCTTTATTAATCATAAATGATACATCGGCATTTTTTAAGATTTTAAATAAATATTGGGTAACGCTTTTGGCCTCGTTATAAACCCTCTCAGTATTTTTTTCATCATCGGCCCAAATAATACTTAATACGCGTTTATTATCATCATTTTTAAAGATCGTCCCAATTTCAAAAATTTTAAAAGCATGATAATTTTTTAAGTTGCGACTGACAAAGTTCATTAACGATAAACTTAAATCATCCCGGAGAATATTATTTTCTTGTTTACCTAAAAGTTTAATACCATCCTTTTCAAGATCAAGTTCTTTTAACATACTCGTTTCATACCAAATGTAACTATGTACCTCATGCATATCGTATTTGGTCGCAAGGAGATGTTTTATCTCATATTCTTGACTCCAAACATTTTCATGTTCTTTAATAGTTAATTCTAGTTTTAAAGGTTTAGCCTCAAAGTTTTCAAAACCATAAAGCCGCGCAATTTCTTCAATTAAATCTTGTTCAATAGCAACATCTTTCGTATGACGATATGTGGGAACCGTCACCTCGTAAACATCTTTTTTAATTTCGACCGTAAAGCCCAATTTTTCAAGTAAGTTTTTCACGATATCATCGGCTAAAGTCCGACCCATATAAGTGGCAAGGACATCTTTATGCAAAGTAATGTGGCCGGCTTCTAACTTTGTCGGATAAACATCGGTTAAATTAGAAGCAATAACTAAATTGGGATTCTCAATCTTTAATAAATAAAGTAATCTTTTTAATGCTACATCGGTCATATTCGGATCTAAGGATTTTTCATACCGTGCAGAGGCCTCCGTTCTAAGGCCTAAAGCAACTGCCGTTTTCCGAATAGAACCGGCATTAAAGGTTGCGCTTTCTAAGAAAACGGAAGTGGTATCAGGTAAGATTTCACTATCCAATCCCCCCATAACACCGGCAATGCCAAAATATTTAGCGCCATTTTTAATCATTAATGTATCTTTATTTAAAGTTCTTTCAACACCATCTAAAGTTGTATAAGTATCGCCATCTTTGGCCGTATCTACTTCGATACTTTTAACTACTCTGGCATCAAAAGCATGCATTGGTTGACCAAGTTCCAACATTAAATAATTGGTTAAATCAACTAATAAGGAAATAGAACGCATCCCCACATAGTATAAAAAGATTTGCATATCTAAAGGGGTATGATTATTTTGAATATTTTCAATTTTTAACCCACAATAGCGATAACAAAGATCCGGATTTTTAATGGTAATTGCCAAATCTTTTTGATCATTTTTAACCTCTTCAATTGGCAAAGGGATAAGTTCATGATCAGTTATTGCCGCAATTTCGCGGGCTATGCCATAATGGCCCCATAAATCAGGCCGATTAGTTAAACTTTTATTATCAATTTCAACAATAATATCTTCAATTGGTAAATATTTTTTAATATCGCGGCCATTTTCCCAATCATTAGGTAATTCTAGGATACCGGAGTGATCATCACTGATGCCTAGTTCCTTACCACTACAACACATCCCGTTAGAGACTACTCCCCGCAATGGGCGAGCAGTAATTTCAATATTATCAATGTGGCCACCCACTTTAATAAAAGCCGTTTTTAAACCAACTCGAACATTAGGGGCGCCACAGACAACTTGGACTAATTCTTTTTCCCCGGCATCAACTTGCAAAACATGCATGTGGTCACTGTCAGGGTGTTCGACACATTCTTTAATTTCGGCCACAACAACTCCATCAAAGGTATTACCGACCTCTTTTACACTTTCCACCTCAGCCGTGCGAATTGTAAAAGTGTCCCAGACTTTTAACCAATCAATGGATTTACTATCTTTAATATGCGTTTTTAATTTATTACAAGATATTAACATTTTAAACCTCCTTAATCTATTTTAAAGTTTTCTAAATAACGAATATCGCCGGAATTTAAAACGCGAATATCGTTGATTTTATATTTCATCATGGCCAGCCGCGTTAAGCCCAAACCAAAGGCAAAACCATTGTAAATCTCTGGATCAATGCCACCTGCCCGTAAAACATTCGGATGAACCATACCACCTGGGATAAGTTCAATCCAGCCACTATTTTTGCAAGTTGGACAACCTTTGCCACCACAGATAAGACAACTACAATCAAGTTCATAACTTGGTTCTGTAAATGGGAAGAACCCTGGTCTTAAACGCACTTTAACATCACTTTTAAATACTTCGCGCAATAATTCTTGCATAACGCCAACTAAGTTTTCAATCGAAATGTTTTTATCGATAACCATACCTTCTAATTGGAAAAACGTATTTTCGTGAGAAGCATCTAAATCTTCATTCCGAAAAACCCGACCGGGAACACAAATACGAAGTGGTGCACCATATTTTTCCATCGCCCGAACTTGAACCCCACTGGTATGAGTCCGTAGTAATTTACCATTATCTAAATAATAAGTATCTTGCATATCGCGAGCTGGATGATCTTTTGGAATATTTAAGGCTTCAAAATTATAAAATTCGCTATCCATTTCGGGACCACTTACAATCGTAAAGCCCATTTTCTTTAAAGCATCTGTTACCTCTTTAGCAATAATTGTAACCGGATGAAGCGACCCACTTGTAACATCATACATGATCGTATCATCGAATGTTGCCACACTGCCACTGGCTAAATTATCTAGGTAATCATTAACCATAGTTTCTAATTCTTTTTTGGTATTGTTAATTAAACTACCATATTTCCGTTTATCATCACTACTCATATCTTTTAAAGTAGCCATGATTTCACTTATCCGACTTTTCTTGCCTACATATTTTGATTTAACATTCAATACGTCGGCTTCCTTATGACAATTTTTTAATTCCATTGCCAAATTTTCTTTTAATAAGTTTAGTTCTTGTTCCATTTTTCCTCCTTAAAAATAAAAAACTCATAAACTTAAGTTAAGGACGAGTTTAACCCGCGGTACCACCTTAGTTTATGAATTATTCATACACTTAATCTGATAAGGGATTTATCCCGTGTTACTGGCGAAATGAAATTCATCTTTAACAAGTTTTAAACACTCCCACCATTTGTGTTTTTCGCTTTAAAAACTTTAGTTAAACCTACTTAGTTCCGCTTTGGCGTAACATCCATTTTATTTTAACAACTTTTTATAAATTATGCAAGGAAAATCATTTTAATTCCGGCAAGTCAATTTCTTCTTCATCACTGGTTTTATTTTCCTCGACTGCTTCTTTTACTGGCATCGGATTTTCTTCTTCCCCTTTAGGTTTTAAACCTGGCATTTCCATATCTTTTTCTTGAGTTTCATGGGCAATTATTTGTTCCATTTTTTGGGCAATATCAGATGTATCATTATTTAATGGTGTATTTTCATCTATTACTTCAATTTTTTCTGGTAACGCTAAATGTTTTTGGAAAGGCAAGCGTAATGGTTTACTAAAGATTTTAGCCATTTTTCCTTCCGGATTTAAAGCAATAAGTTTTTTAATTAAACCTTTTAAAATAATAAATAATGATATAGCCAATAAAATTAAAATTACGCCGGTTGAATTGGAGAACATATATTGAACCCGGCCTAATCCCGGGATTCTTAACGCTACACGACCAATAATGCTTTCATAACTAACGCGACCGGAGTCTTCAATCGGGTTATGATCGCCCTTCGTTTGATAACTATATTTACCGAATTCATCTTTAATAACCGAAACGACCCGGTGAGTAATAATCATCCCATTAGTTTCGTTACTACTAGAAACAAAAGTAATAACATCGCCAATTTTAATATCTTTAGGATCATCAACTTTTAAATCGACAATAACATCGTAGACGTTGATGTTGGGTGTCATACTAGGACTCACAATGGTATATAAAGAAAATTCCGGTTCATAACTTGAACCTTTAAGTTCATAGACTTTCGTCGCAATAAAATAATAAACTAAAAGTACGGCACAAATAGCCAGCAATACAAAAATTGTCCAACTTAAAATAGTTGAAATAAGTTTAATTATTTCTTTATAATTAGTTGAAGTGCTTTTTGTATCCACTTTACCCCACTTCCCTATTATGAATATATTATAACCAATTTAAATAAAAATAGCAACTTAATAAAATGCTTAATCCACAAATAAATCGTCCATTAAGTTTTTAATTTTTTGGGCTTGTTTTTTAGTGGCTTCCGGATTTATTTTAATGTCAATAATATCCCCTTCTTGCGCCTTAGGAGCGAGCTTTTTGGGTAAATTAACCATTTCGCCACTGGCTAATTCTACCACTAAATAATCACCTTCTAGTTTATCAACTGTTACTTGCATCACTTACCTCCTTTGCTAGTGTTACCTCAAGATTCTTACCATCGGAACTTATAATAATATTACCATTTTGATCTGTCCGATAAACCGTAGCCCCAACATCTTCGTATTTTTTGATAATTTCCATACTGGGATGATTATATTGGTTATTAGCCCCTACCGAAATAATCGCATATTGGGGTTTAACTTTAGTCACAAAATCATCGCTACTTGAACTATCGCTACCATGATGTCCTACTTTAATTACATCAGCCTCTACATCTTCAAGCGTATTCTCAACCATCGTCTCAGCATCACCCATGAATAAAAAGGAAGTATCTCCATAAACAATTTTAACAATGGCTGAATTATTATTTAAATTTTTATATTTTTGATCGGGGCCTAAAAAATAAACCTGCAAATTTTTTTCATCTAAAATCTTTTTCCCTTTTTCGGCCACATGAATAACTTGATTTTGTTCCTTTATTGTCGTAAGTAAATTTTCATATGTTTTGGTATTACTTCCTACTTTGGGTAAATAAATATCGCCCGTTTTAAATGAAGCAATCATATCGGCTAATCCCCCAATATGATCGGTATGAGGATGCGTCCCTATCGCATAATCAATTTTGGCCACATTTAATTCTGTTAAATAATCGCTTACAACCTTAACATACCATTTTTCTCCAGCATCAATTAACATTATTTGGCTATTAGGTAGTTCAATAAAAATAC